>NZ_JAGWCV010000009.1:0-93554 GCF_020657735.1 Clostridioides sp. ZZV15-6383
GGTATTATACAATCTATGTCCCGAAGGGGCAACTGCTGGGATAATGCTCCTATAGAAAGTTTTTTCAGTCATTTTAAATCTGAATTAATATATTTAATTGATACTACAGATCCAAAGGAAATGATTAATCTAATAAATGATTATATTTATTTTTATAATAATGAAAGAATACAATTAAAAAACGGAATGAGTCCGATTGAATATCGAACTCATTCCGCGTAAAGATAGCCTTTTTTAAGTCTGTCTACTTGACAGGGACATATCCAATTTTGAGACAGTCTCTTTTATGTAATTGTTATGAAACTTTGCACAGTTCAATAGATAGGAACTATATTTAGAAGTTCATTACATGATTTTTTAAATAATGATTAAATTTATCATATTCCATTTTAGATAATCTTTCTGGATAAGACATTACAACTAGTTGATGACCATTAAATTTCTCTTGGTATGGTGGATAAATATGTTTATAATCATTTGCCTTATATTTTACTCTCTCATAGAATTCCTTGCGGCGAGTTGAAAGCTCATCAATGGGAGGGTCAATTTCTAAAATAATAGTTTTTCCTCTCTTATTTAGAAGTTCCAATGTTTTTTGTCCATATCTATTATTACGCATTTCTGGAAAAATACAGAAATGTTCTACATAAATAAAGCTTTCTACTTCCCAACATAGAATTATACCAACAAACTGGTTTTTATCATAAATTAAATTGAATTGATATTCTTTATTTTCCATAATTTCTGCTTGCAAAGAAGATTTTCTTTGTTCATGAAATGGAAAACTAGTTTTATATAATTCCATAGCCTTATAGTATAATCTATCTTTACTAGTTCTTAACCGTTCAAATTTCATTTTGTTCCTCCTAATTACAAAAAATTCCGATTTATCTATGAGTTTATTTTATCACAGTCAGCATTTGTATACAATGTGTTTTCAGTTGTATATCATTTCTCAATTTTATTCTATTTATGTCCATATCTCATAGGCCGAAATATAATTGTTTGTGGTGTAACTTCAAACTATTATATAGGCTCTGATGATTTAAAAACAGCATACTTGTAGACTTTTTTACTGTATGGAAATAATTTTAATGATTTTAGAAGTTACAAAAAAGTTACATAAATTTGGAAAGTTATAATATACATATATAATATAAGATTAAAACTAGAATGAATAATATTAATTTAACATTTGAACATGGAGGAAGATTATTATGGAGAAAAGAGAAAAGAGGATAATAATATCATCTTTATTAAGTGTATCAATTTTAATGGGTTTAGTAAGTGTATATTCTATATTAAATAAGGAAGATATAAGTTTAACAGTTAAAGGTCAAGAGCAAAAAGTATCTTCATTTAAAAAAACAGTTGAGGAACTTTTGGATGAACAGGGTGTGAAGTATAATTCTGAAGATAAAATTAATCCAAGTTTAGATACAGAGTTAAAAGATAATATAAAAATAAAAGTTGTTAAAGTAACTAAAAGTAAAAAAGAAGAGTTTGAAAAAATTCCGTTTGATACAAAACATGTAAATGATAGTAATTTGTTGAAAGGAAAATCTAAAGTCTATCAAGAAGGTCAAGATGGAGAAAAAAAACTAGTCTATAATTTAACTTACCATGATGGAAAGTTAGTCAAAAAAGTCTTATCAAAAGAAGTAATATCTAAAGAGCCAACTGCAAAAATTATAAAATATGGAACTAAAGAAAAGGTACTAATTGCATCAAGAGGAGCAAATATAAGAGGTGGAAAACATATGAAGGTAGTTGCAACTGCATATGCAGGTGATACAATAACATCGACTGGAACAACTCCAAGATGGGGTGTTATTGCGGTTGACCCAAGTGTAATACCATATGGAACAAAGGTATATATACCTAAGTTGGGCATGACTTTTGTGGCAGAAGATTGTGGAGGTGCAATTAAAGGTAATAGAATAGATATTTTTATGAATAGTGAAGGAAAAGCCTCAAATTGGGGAAGGAAAAGCATAGATATATATCTACATTAAATTAGTGAATAGAATAACTTTACTTGAAAGATAAAAAAGTATAAAATATGAATTAACTAAACTGTTAGATTATTCTTGAAACATAAAAATATATCTAAGGGGGGATAAGATGAAAATAGTCTGTTTAGGAGACAGTTTAACATATGGATTTGGAGTATCACGAAGTAATTCATGGACAAACATTGTAAATAAAGAGACTCGATTAGAAATAGTAAATAAGGGTATAAATGGTGATACAACAAGTGGTATGTTAGTTAGATTTAATGAAGATGTTGTAAAAAACTCTCCTGATATAGTTTTTATAATGGGTGGTACCAACGATTTTATTGCTGGAGCAGGAAATGAAGTTATTAATTCTAATATAATGGCTATGGTACATCAAGCATATTCAAAAAATATTATACCTATAATAGGAATACCATTAAAACCAGATATTCCAAGTGTTAGAGAAGATTGGAGTTGTTTTACTGATTTTAATATAGTATCCCCAAAATTAGAATCATATAGCCATTGGTTAAAAAAGTTTTGTTTGACATTTAATACTAATTTTGTAGATTTTTATTCAGAATATAATAAAAATATGGAACTAGAAGGATATAAAAAATTGTATTTTGATGGATTGCATCCAACCAAGGAAGGTCATAGAATAATGGCAGATATTTTTATTAATTCAATTAATAAGTATATAGAAGAGTTATAGTTGTATCAAAATGCTTGTTTATACAGTTGTAATAAATACATAAGATAGGGAGGGTTTTATTATGGATTATACTAAAACATATGAAGAGTGGATAAAGAGTTCATATTTTGATGAAGATACAAAACTAGAGTTGGAGAAAATAAAAAATAATGAAAAAGAGATAGAGGATAGGTTCTATAAGGATTTAGAGTTTGGGACTGCTGGTCTTAGAGGAATAATTGAAGCAGGAACGAATAGAATAAATAAATACACAGTTAGAAGGGCTACTTTTGGGTTAGCAAACTATATATTAGAAAATACTACAGAAGAAGAAAAAACTAGAGGTGTAGTAATAGCTCATGACAATAGACACAAGTCTAGAGAATTCTGTATAGAGTCTGCAAACACTTTGGCAGCATGTGGTATAAAAGCATATATATTTGATAGTTTGAGAACTACTCCAGAATTATCTTTTGCTGTTAGAAACCTAAATGCAATAGCGGGTATAGTCATAACAGCAAGTCATAATCCTCCAGAATATAATGGATATAAGGTATATTGGGAAGATGGAGCACAAGTTATGCCAGAGATTGCAAATGCAATAACAGACAAAGTAAATAGTATACACGATTATAGTATAATACCAACTTTGAGTGAAGCTAATAAAAATTTAGTAGTTTTGTTGGACGAATCACAAGATACTAAATTTATAGAAGCAGTAAAAAGTCAAATTATAAGAAAAGATTTAGTTAAAAGTGTAGGTAAAAGCTTTAAGATAGTTTATACACCTCTTTGTGGAACAGGTAATATTCCAATAAGAAGAGCATTAAAAGAAGTGGGGTTTGAAAATATAATTGTAGTTCCAGAAGAAGAAAATCCAGACCCAAATTTTGCAGGCCTTGATTATCCAAACCCAGAAGAGAAAAAAGCTTTAAATAGAGGTATATTACTTGCAAAAGAAAAAGGAGCAGACCTCGTAATAGCAACTGACCCGGATTGTGATAGAGTAGGTGTAGCAGTAAAAACTACTACAGGAGAGTATGCTTTACTTACAGGAAATCAAATTGGTGGTATGTTGACACATTATATAATAGAAGGCTTAAAAGAAAATAATAAATTAAAAGAAAATGCTACAATGATAAAAACTATAGTTACATCAGAATTTGGAGCAGATATAGCTAAAGCGAATAATGTTGATGTGTTAAATGTTCTTACAGGTTTTAAATTTATTGGTGAAAAAATAAAATTATTTGAACAAAATAAAAACAGAAGTTATGTATTTGGATATGAAGAAAGTTATGGTTATTTAGTTGGTACTCATGCAAGAGATAAAGATGGTGTAGTTTCTTCATTATTGATATCCGAAATGGCAGCATTTTACTATTCAAAAGGTATGAGTTTATATGAAGGTTTAATAGAACTTTATAAAAAATATGGATTTTTTAAAGAACAGACTATATCTTTGACTTTAAAAGGTATAGAAGGTGTAGAAAAGATAAAAGAAATAATATCTTACTTTAGAGAAAATCAAATTGATTATATAAATAATGTTAAAGTAGTTGATAAAAAAGATTATAAAAATGGTATAGAGAATCTTCCTAAATCTGATGTTTTAAAATACTTTTTGGAAGATGAATCTTGGGTAGCTATAAGACCATCTGGAACAGAGCCAAAACTTAAATTTTACATAGCTGTAAAAGGAACCAGTGATATTGAAGCGGATAAAAAGCTTCAAGGTTTAAAAGAATATATAGATGCCATGGTTGAAAAATTAAAATAAAACATTATTATTTTATAAGATAATTTTATGATAATATTTGTTTAGCTGAAAATTATAATTTACTTTCATTGAGTAGAATATGGAAATGTTAGTAGAATTATTATTTTCAGCTTTTATTTGTGTTACTTTTACTTAAATAATTATATTATGGTAGAAATCTGAGTATAATTAATATTATATAGTGAAATTAATTTGAGAGAAAAGGGGATATTTATGTTTGGTATAGATAAAAAATTGATTGAGTATATAATTGCAAAATCTAATTACAGTGAATTAAGTTCAAAGTCAGCAGAAGTATCTTTCTTCTTAATGTTGTCTATATTTCCTTTTTTGATATTTACAATAAGTTCTATAGCGTATATACCAATTCTTCATTTAAATAAATATATAGCTTTGTTTAGAAATATGATGCCAGAAGGAGCTTTTGCTGTATTATCTTCAATCATAGTTTCTGCAATAGACAATAGAAACCTAAAATTTTTAGCTATTAGTTTTGTACTTACTATGTGGACATTTTCAAGAGCAGTAAAAGCTCTTATTAAAGGGATGAATAGAGCGTATAAAGTTAAGGAAACTAGGTCTTTTTTTAAAATTCTATCTATATCATTTTTATTTACAATAATGCTTTTGGTACTTATTTTTTTATCTATGATATTTCTAGTTTATGGAGAAAAAATAGGTTATTTTATTTTTAACCTTATAGGATTGGATGAAATATTCATAAAAATATGGGATATTCTAAGATACACTGTAGGTATAATAACAATAATAGTGATATTTACATTATTATATAAATATACTCCAAATAAAAAATTGACTATTAAAGAATCTGCGCCAGGTGCCATCTTTGCTACTTTTGCTTGGTTTTTAGTATCATTTTTATATTCTTATTATACAAATTACTATGCTAATTATGAAGTAATCTACGGAAGTATAGCTGAAATAATTGTACTTATGACATGGATGTATTTTAGTAGTTGGTCTATTGTTATTGGCTATGAGGTAAATTCAAGACTGTATTTTAGAAAGATAAGAAATGAAATGCTAAAGTAAAACATTAAAATAAAAGATAGTATTTAATATTATAAATGTGATTGAATTAATGAAAAAAATATTGACATTTAAGTTAAAAAGTCTAGAATTTTCTGGGCTTTTTTTATTTTTAATGCAACTTGACAAATTTTATTTTATGAGATAATTTTAATTTATAATCATCTTTGAAAAGATGACTATTGATAAGTAAGAGATGAAATTGGTAGAAGCATCAAAAAATGTACTAAATAAAAATTATAGTCCTAATGAGTTAATGTCTGTATTTTCAAATAATGCAGTGTTTAGTCATGTGTTTTTATATGCGCCTGTATTCCTAATTATCAATATATTAGAATAAGATACTGTAATTAGATTTAGAAAAAAGCGACATAAATAATTATAAACAAATAATAAATTACATAAAATTAAATTTATTCACAAGTATATCTTATAAAATATGTTATAATTAATAGAAAATTGTCATATAATTACAATGAAATTGCCGAAAAGCCTCCTTCTTTAGATGTGGGGATGAAAGGCAAGGTCTTAATATAAATAAAAGTCAGAATAATACTTTCAACCTAACATTATGAATGATAGATTATGTGTAGGAGGTGTTAGTTTTTATGTATAAATCTAACGGAAATATAACATATGATTGTAAATATCATATAATATTTTGTCCTAAGTATCGTAAACCTGTTTTAGTTGGCGAAGTAAAAAATATGTTAAAAGAGATAATGCCATATAAAGCAGATGAACTTGGAGCAGAAATAATAGAAATGGAAATAAACAAAGACCATGTGCATTTATTAATATTATGTGACCCACAGTTTGGAATACATAAAGTAGTAAAAGGTTTAAAAGGTTTTAGTTCAAGAATATTAAGGGAAAATTTCCAACATTTAAAGTCTAGTATGCCTAGTATGTGGACTAATAGTTATTTCGTAGGAACTGTTGGCACTGTAAGTTTAGAAGTGGTTAAACAATACATAAACAATCAACCATTTAGGAGTAAGAAAAAATGATAAAAAGTCATAGAGTAAAATTAAACCTAACTAGAACACAATTTGAATTAGTAAGAGAAAAACAAATGGAGAGTGCTAATTGTTGGAATCATACGGTTATCTAAAGAATACTATTTTGAACATAGACAATGGATAAAAAAGAATGATATACAAAAGATAATCAAAGGTAAATACAATCTAAACTATACAAGCAATATCAGATAAATTTGATGCTAATAGAAAGACTATTTCACAGTTAAGAAAGAAAGGTAATACCAAGGCAAAGTATCCATATAAAACCAAGAAATTTTATATAATACCATTCAAAGCTAGTGAATATCAATGCTAAAGGTAACTTAAAGTTATCAATGTCAAAAGGTAGATATTTAGAGTTAGATTTTAATATTGAAAATATAAAGACTGCTGAAATAGTATGGAGAAACGGATATTATTTGTATTATACATTTGATGATGGAATCATTAATCAAACACTGAAAGGTAACAACATCGTAGGTGTAGACTTAGGAGAAATACATTCTATAGCGAGTATAACTAATGAAGGTATTGGACTTGTAATATCTAATAGAGAAGGTAGAAGTATTAAGCAATTTAGAAATAAGTTATATATCTAAAAGATTAAGTAGATGTAAAAAAGGTAGTAGACAATATAAGAGATTATGGAAATTAAAAAATACTATTAGAACTAAAACAGATAACCAATTAATAAACTTATACCACCAAACAACGAGAAAGTTTATAGATTTTTGTGTAGAGTAACAAGTATGTGAAATAGTTTTAGGAGATATAAAAGGAATTGAGAAAAATACAAAAAAGATTAAATAGAATTAATAGACAAAAAATATCTCAAATGGAGTATGGTCGTATTAAAGACTATATTAAATATAAAGCTAAAGAGCAAGGTATTGAAGTTAAGCTAGTTAAAGAAAACTACACATCTCAAACTTGCCCAAAGTGTTCTAAAAAACACAAACCAACTGGTAGAACTTATAGTTGTACTTGTGGTTATAAAACTCATAGAGATATAGTTGGTGCATGGAATATTCTAAATAAAAAACATAAATATGATTTAGTTGATTTTAGTATAAACCATAAGCAACCAATTAATTTAAAAGTATCTACCATATAAGGTAGTAGTGGCGAAGACACCGTCCAAGTAGCTTGGTTTTGTAACCACCTATGATTCTATCGTTTAGATAGTATTAAGTCGTTAGCCACCAAGAATCCCCTTGCTTTAGCTATGGGGAGTGTGTCAATTAAGGAGTATTATTATAAATAACATTGAGAGGTAGTGGTTAGAATATGGATACCCATAATAAATATGTAAATTTTATAAAAAATATACCTGTACCTTTTTTATATTGTAGAATTATAAAGAGACAAGAAGATATAGAATATCGAGTAGAATATATAAGTAAAGGTATGGGCAAAATATTAAAATTAGAAGAAGGTATTTGTGATAAAAATATATTAGATGTATTGCCTGTATTTAAGTCTAAAAAATATTTTAATGAGTTGTTCTCAGATGATGTGGATTGTATAAAAAGATACATTCCGACACTTAAAAATTGGATAAACATAAAAAAACAGATAATAGGGGATTCATACATAATTTTGTATTTTGGTAAAATTGTATTTGATTATAGACAGATAATCGATTCTCTTGATAAAAAAGAAAAAGTAGCCTATATTAAAGATGAAGAAGGCATATATATAGATTGTAGTGAAAATTTAATATCAATATTAAATAATAATATTAAGACAACAAAAGACATATTTGGTAAAAATGATATAGAAGTATGGGGAGAGAATACTGGAAAATTATTTAGAGATGATTATATAGAAGGAGTATCCAGTAAAAAAAGATTTTTACAAAACTTATTTGAATATGAAGAAACTTTCTTTATGGTTGAAAAATATTTTTTGTATGATGAAGATGAACTTTTAGGTACTATAGGAATAATAGATAATATAATATACAGTGGATACAGTAATAAAAATTATAATTCAAAAGACTTAATGAAGATGATAGAGCACTCAATTCCAGAGAATATGTTTTATAAAGACGTGTATGGAAATTACATTGGATTTAATTCAGGTTTTTTGAATTTAGCCTGTATGAATAAAGAAGAATTATTAGGAAAGAATAGTTATAAAATATCAACAGAAGACTTTTTAATAGATAAGATATTTGAAAGTGATAAGAGTGTAGTTGAAAATAAAAAAGCAGTTACATTTGAATTAAATATAAATATGAATGAGGAAAACAAGTGTATTGAGATTACAAAAAGACCATTTTTTGATAGTTATGGAAGTGTCATTGGAATAATTGGAACAGCAAGGGACATAAGTAGAAGAAAAAAACTAGAAGAGGAAATAGATAAAACTAGAATGGAATTTTTCGCAAATTTATATCATGAACTTAGAACCCCACTAAATTTAATATCTTCTTCATTACAAGTGATAGAAAAAAAAGAAGCTGACTTAATAGAATCAAATGATACTTTAAAAAGAAATCTAGGTATAATAAAACAGAATGGAAATAGAATACTAAGGTTAGTAAATAATTTTATAGACTTTACAAAAATGCAGTCAGGATATTTAGATTTCATACCAGAAGAATCTGATATAATTGCATTTATAGAAGATATATGTATGTCTGTAGCTGACTTTGCAAGTCAAAATAATATACAGCTTACATTTGATACAGAAATAGAAGAATTTTCAATGTTGTTTGATTCAGAGAAATTGGAAAGAATAATATTAAATTTACTTTCGAATGGAATTAAGTACAATAAGAAAGATGGAGAAATAAATATATTTTTATATGTGAAAGATAATGTATTTAATATGAAAATATCCGACAGTGGTATAGGTATACCAAAAGAAAAAATAGATAAAATATTTAATAGGTTTGAACAAATTGACAATGAACTTTCTTACAGGGTTAAAGGCAGTGGAATTGGACTTTCACTAGTGAAATCTTTGGTTGAGTTGCATGAGGGTAGTATATCTTTAAAAAGTCAACTTGGTATTGGAAGTGAATTTATTGTTTCATTACCTGTTAGAAGTAAAAATAATATTGAAAAATACAATTATAAAAAAGAAATCAGTAATGAGTTAAGTAAAAAATTAGAAATAGAATTTTCGGATTTATAGTTTAAATATGAAAAATAAAATTTAAAAAAGTATTGACAATTGATTTGGAAGGGTTTAAAATGAAGTACAACATAATAAATAAAAAAGCGATGAATAGGAAGAGTAAATCTAATTCGATTACCAGAGAGAAGAGTCCATAGGCTGAAAGACTTTTTAAATTAGAGGGATTGAAAACTACCTAGGAGCTACTTTCTGAAGTTATCTATACTAATAGATTTTAGTAAGAATAGTCGTTAACTGCGTTAAAGTATTAAGTGAATTTTCATAATAGATGAAAATTAAATTAGGTGGAACCGCGGGAATAATACTCTCGTCCTTATGTCATAAGGATGAGAGTTTTTTGTTATTTAAAAATATAAATAGTAATTATAAAAAATATAAAAGCGATGAATAGGAAGAGTAAATTTAATTCGACTATCAGAGAGGAAAGTTCACAGGCTGAAAGACTTTCTAAGTTTGAGAAATTGAAAACTACCTAGGAGCTGTGGTCTGAAGTTACTTTAAAAGGTTTTAGTAAGACTAACCGTTAACTGCGTTAAAGTGTAAAGTGGATTTTATCACTAAATGATAAAATCAAATTGGGTGGAACCGCGAGTATAGACTCGTCCCTTTATATAGGGATGAGTCTATTTTTATTGCAATAAAAGATTGAAAATAAAAAAAAATCGGAAAATTATAAATTTAGGAGGAAAATAATATGGAAAATAAAGTAAAAATTGGAGTACTAGGATATGGGATTGTAGGAAGTGGACTTATAGATATAATAGATAATAATAAAGAAAAAAGAAATATAGAAATAGTTGGAATCTTAGTTAATAATTTAGAAAAACATAAGGGGAAAAAATATTCTAATATAATAACTAATAATATAGATGATATATTTGATAAAGATATAGATATACTTGTTGAAGTCATGGGTGGTTTAGAACCAACATTATCTTATATTAAAAAAGCGTTAAGTAATAAAATTCATGTTGTTACAGCAAATAAAGATTTGTTAGCTGAATGTGGAGATGAGCTTGCAAAATTAGCAAGTGAAAATAAAGTAAGTATAAAATTTGAAGCTTCAGTTGCTGGAGGTATACCAGTATTAAAACCAATAATAGAATCACTAGAAGGAAATAACATAGATAGTATAAATGCTATTTTAAATGGAACTACTAACTTCATATTATCTAAAATGTATGATGAGAATTTATCTTATGATATGGCATTAAGACAAGCTCAAGAATTAGGTTTTGCTGAAGCAAATCCAGAATCAGATGTATTAGGGTATGATGCTGCTAGAAAACTATCAATATTATCAACTCTAGCTTATGACAATAGAGTCTATTGGAAAGATGTGTATTTAGAAGGAATTACAGACATAGATGAAAAAGATATCGAATATGCAAAAAAATTAAATTGTAAGATAAAATTAATTGGTCAAAGTAAGTATGAAAATCATAAAGTAAGTGCTTTTGTTAGACCTGTCTTAGTAGAAAAAGATAATATACTTGCTAGAATAGACAATGAGTTTAATGCTGTCATAGTGAATGGAGATTCAGTAGGAGAAGTTTCTTTTGTAGGTAAGGGAGCTGGAAGTTTAGCAACAGGAAGTGCAGTTTACTCAGATGTTATAGATATAATAGATAATAGAGTTTCAAGTATAGACTCTTTTACTAAAGATAAAATACAAGTTAACAAAATAGTTAGAGAAAAGTGTGGAGCACTTCTTAGATTTAAAAAATGTAATAAAGATGAAATTTTAAATATAGTTGAGAACTGTTTGGTAAATTACGATATTTTAAATGATGATGATGAACTTGCTATTATGGTTTATGCTGACTCTGAATATGAAATAAATAACAGTTTATGCCTAATAAAGGATAAAGGATATTGCGAAAAAATGAATAAAATGTTGAAAATAAGTTAAAAAAGAAAAAATATAAGTTTATATGTAACATATTTTGACGATTTTAATACTATATAGTATGAGATGAAACAAAACATCTCATAAAAAAATTAAAATTAAAGGGAGAGATATGTTATATGGAAAATAAAAAATATGCAAATGGTGGTTATTCAGAAGATTGGTATGAAAGAGGAGAATCTACAGCTAAATGGTTCCAAAATGATGGAGAAGAATATGAAAGAGTAGCATACGATGAAGATAGAGAAAGAAGAGGTTCAAACTGTGGATGTTCAAATTCAGAAGATAATAGACCTAGAAATTGTGAAAGATTTAGAAGAGAAGCTGAAATAAGAGAAAGAGAAGCAAGAGAAGCATTCTGTGAATCTTCAGAAAGAAAAAAAGAAGCATTAGCATATGAATGTGAAGCTAGAAAATTATGGGAACAAGCAGAGAAATACTGGGATGAATACTCAAAGTACAACTATCAAGGAATCGAATATTTAGCAGAAGCTGCTAGATTATTTGATGAAGGTATGGAATGTGAAGCTAGAAGAAATGGAAATAATGGAGGAAACAATAATAATTGTTGCCATAAATGCCATAAATCTAATTGTAACTGCTGTAGAAAATAAAAAAATTCATTGACAAATCAATAGTTAAAATATATCATATTATGTATAATAAAGAGAAAATTTAGAAAAAAATAATGATTAGAAGAAATATAAGTATAGTTATTAGACAAATAGTGCTCAGTTAGTGAGGTGAGTACAATATGATTAAACTCCCATCCTCTAGCTTTTAATAGAGGGTGGGAGTTTTTATTTATTGATGTATCTTAAATGATGATAATATTGTAAAACTAGGAGGTAAAAAATGAAGAGTATTAAAGCATCAAGCGTAAAAGAAAAGGTAGATGAAAAGATATTAAGAGAGCAAGTAAGTTCTATAATAGAAGATATAAGAAGTAATAAGGATATTGCACTTAAAAAATATAATGAGAAATTTGATAGAAATACAAGATGTGAATTTAGAATTACTAAAGAAGAAATAAGGGAAGCTTATAAGCATGTAGATGACGAATTTATAAATAACTTGAAGATTGCTGCTGAAAATATAAGGAAATTTGCTAAGGCTCAAAAAGTAAGTTTTGAAAATTCTTTTGAAAAAGAAATTTATCCAGGTGTAATCCTAGGTCAAACTAATATTCCAATAGAGTCATGTCTTGCATATGTTCCAGGGGGTCAGTATCCACTGTTTTCAACAGCTCTTATGCTTATAATACCTGCAAAAGTCGCAGGAGTAAAAAGAATTGTGGCATGTTCACCAACTATGAAAAATACTGAAGACATAAATCCTAAAACATTGGTAGCTATGGATATAGCAGGGGCTGATGAAATATATGCAACTGGGGGAGTTCAAGCTATAGCAGCATTTACATATGGGACAGAAAAGATTAATCCAGTTGATATAATCGTAGGACCAGGAAATAAGTTTGTGACTGAAGCTAAAAGACAATGTTATGGTCAAGTAGGAATTGATTTTGTAGCTGGTCCAAGTGAAGTTCTTATAATAGCTGATGAAACTTCAAATCCAGTTTATATTGCAGCCGATTTATTAGCACAGTGTGAACATGATTTAAATGCAAGAGGTATATTATTAACAAATAGTTTAGAAATAGCACAGGAAGTTGAAAAAAATATAGAAATTATGTTAAAAGATTTGCCAACAAAGGATATAGCATATAGTTCATGGGAAAATAATGGAGAGATAATACTGGTTGATGATATGGAGGAAGCCATTAAAATAAGTAATTTTTATGCACCAGAACATTTAGAAGTTGCAGTAAAGAAGTATGATGAAATTTGTGATAGATTAATTAACTATGGCTCTCTATTTATTGGAAACCTTTCTGCTGAAGTATTTGGAGATTATGTTTCAGGTACTAATCATACATTACCAACACTCAAAGCATCAAGATATACGGGTGGCGTTTGGGTTGGAACTTTTATAAAAACTTGTACAAAGCAGATATTTAATGAAAAAGCTATAGAATCATTAGCACCTGTAGCTGAAAAGCTCGCAAAAGAAGAAGGATTATATGCACATGCAAAGGCTGCTGAGGTTAGATTTAAAAAATAGTAGAAAATTCTGTTTCTATCAATCGAGATTGCGTATTAGAGAAGGATAAGAAAAACGCCGCCAACCTGAATAAACACTATATTTTGCAGGTCGTCGGCGTTTTTTATATCTGGACAATAGAGAAATTTGATTTAAGTTTTTTTGAAAATTTATTGACAAATCTAAGTTGCAAATATTATACTAAACTTAATAAATAAAGTTTATAAAGTAAGGTGTTGTTTATGAAAAATATAGTTGGAAAACCACAAACGATAAAAAAAGTAAATGAGGATTTAATAAAAAATATTATAAAAAATGAAGGTCCTATAACAAAACCAGAAATTTCAAGTATTACTGAATTGAGTTTAGCCACAGTTAATAAGATTGTAGAGCAATTAGCTTTAAAAAATGAAGTTAAAGTAAGTGGACTAAGTGAATCTACTGGAGGAAGAAGAGCTCAATTATTTGAAATAAATGCAAACTTAGAACACATAATAGCTTTATATTATTATAGAAATAGTTGTATAGGGGTAGTTGCCAATTTACTAGGTGAAATAATTTATCAAGAAGAATTTAATATAAGAATGGATACGTATGAAAACGTTAACCAAGATACTTTTTTTGTTATAGATACTTTAATCAAAAAGGAAAGGGGAAACAATATAAGAGCTATTGGGATTGGTGTACCAGGCGTTGTAAAAAAAGGTATAGTTAAAAATATACCAACTATAAAAAGTTGGGAAGGTATAAATTTGGAAAATTTAATAAAGAGTAAATACAATACTAAAGTATTTATAGAAAATGATACAAATATTACTACTATCGGGATTTATCAAAAACAGTATAAAGACATATATAAAAATATGGCTCTTATGTATCTAGAAGATGGGATTGGCTCAGGTATAGTTATAAATGGTGAATTATATTTAGGTTCTACAAATTTTGCTGGAGAATTAAGTTATTTAAATATGGAGTTTGGTAAATATAACTCCAATAACTTAAATCTTGAAGATTATATTATGAGTTTAAGAAAAATATATTTAGAAAGTAAAGATAAGAAATTTAAGAAAGAAATTTTATCTATAATATCAAATTTTATAAGGACTATTATATGTGTCTTAAATCCACAAGCGATGATTATACAATGTAGCATATTAACTAAGATTGACATGGAATTTATAGAAAAAGATATAAGTAATAGTGTTGGAGAAGAAAATTTTCCTAAATTAATAAAAGTAGAGTCATTGAGAGAAGGAAGTATAAATGGAGTAATTAGTATGTGTTTAAAAGAAACTGACTATCAATATTCCTTATCTAATAAAAAAGGAGGATATTAATGTGAAACATTTGATTTCAATAGATGGAGGAGGAACAAAAACTAAATTTTGTGTAAGTGATTTAGATGGAAACATACTTAAAGAACATACCACTGGTTCAACTAATTACAAGTCAGTTGGAATTCAAAAAACATATGAAAATATTAATAATGGATTTAAAAAATTATTAAAAGATTTACATATCGATTACGACGATATTGAGTATACTGTATTTGGTATATCTGGTTGTGATTCTCCTAATGATTATAAGATTATAATGGATGAAATATTAAAAATTGGGATTAACAAAGAAAAAATATATCTAGTAAATGATGCAGTTTTAGCTTTTTATGCACAAACTGATGCTCCTGGTCTAGTAATTGTGGCTGGTACAGGTTCAATTATATTAGGAATTAAAGGAGATGGGGAAATATATAGAGTTGGTGGATGGGGATATAATTTTAGTGATTTGGGTTCTGGATATGATATAGGAAGAAAATTATTAAAGAAGGTTTTACTTTATTGTGATGGATGTCATGAATATAGTGATTTATTTAATTGTGTTTTGGATTTCTTTGGAGCAAATAGTTTTGAGCAACTTACATATATAATTACTGAGATAAACAATAATGTTGAAATAGCAAACTTAGCTTCATTAGTGATTGATTGTGCCAAACAAGGTGACAAATTGGCTATTGAAATATTAAGAGAGTCATCAACTGAACTGTCTAAATTAGCTCAAGTAATATTGAGTAAAATATCTAATTCAATGAAAAGGGATAAAAGCAAAATAAATATAGTTTTGTCTGGTGGTACGTTAAATAAAACTATATATGCTCAAATGTTAATGAATAATTTAAAAACAGAAAATATAGATAAAAATTTAAAATTTATACCTCAAGAAAAACAGCCTGTATATGGAGGTATAAGACTTGCTATGGCATTAGCTAATAGGAGGGTCAAGCATGGATAGAAAAAAAGTAATAGTACAGATTTTTACTGGAGGTTTTAAAACTAAAGAAATAAAATTCAATGATATAAAGTGTAAGCTACTAGAATTACTGGACTGTATTGATATAGAAAAGGTTATCATGGGATGGAATGTAGATGAAGAATTATATGTAGGAACTAAAAAACTATTAAATAAATATAATGTTGAATTATATCTTTGGTTACCATGTTTTTCAGAAATAGGACTACTTGAAAAAAGTAATTTACTAGTCGATTATACGGGAAAGGAAGTCAAGGGCTATACTTTACAAGAAGATGAAAATTTTGAATTTTATTGCCCAAATAATAAGAAGAATATAGAAAATATAAAGAAAGTATATAGTACTTATTTTAGTGAAATTAAGTTTGATGGAATTTTTTTAGATAAAATAAGGTATGGCTCTTTTTCAAATAAACTAAATGGTGTTTTTAATTGTTTTTGTGAAGATTGTTTAAATATATATGAAGAAAATAATATTGATAAAAAGTCGTTAATGATAGAGATGAATAATGTGTCTAATGGAGTTCTAGATAATGAAGATACTCCATTTGGTATAACAGAATACATTAATGGAAAATACAAATTTAAAAATAAAATATGGGAAGATTTTTTTGAAATAAAAAATCAAAATATATACAAGGCATTATTAGAAATAAGTAGTTATTTTAAAAATAAAGGATTGAAAATAGGTATAGATACATTTTCACCTTTTATTTCTTACTTTGCAGGTCAAGATCTAGAAAAATTACAAGAAGTAGCAGATTTTATAAAACCAATGATGTATAGAATTACAAAAGCTCCAGCTGGTTTACCATTTGAATTTGAAAGGCTGATTGATGAATCCATACATAAAAATAAAGAGATTGCAAAAAGAAATTTCTTAGATATTTTAGGAATTAGAGAGTATGAAGGAGATATATATCCTATAAAATTTGTACTAGAGGAAATCGATTTTATGACAAAAAATCTTAATAGAGAGATATATGTAGGAATTGAAATAAATAAAAAAGAAATTATAGCTCCTGTTACACCTAAATACATAAGTGAAAATCTTTCAAACATAAATAAAACAGCAGTAAAAGGATATGTTTTATCTTGGGATTTGTTATCAGCACCAAAAGAAAATATTGATGAAATTATAAAATGGTTTTGGAATTAGTGAGGTGATATGGTGAGTAAAATATTGGAAATGCAGCAAATATATAAAAGTTTTGGAAAGGTGGATGTTTTAAAGGGGATAAATTTTGAGTTAGAAAAGGGTGAAGTAAGGGCTCTTTTGGGAGCTAATGGAGCAGGGAAATCTACACTTATTAAAATTTTAGGAGGAGTTCATTCTCAAACTAAAGGTAAAGTAATTTTAAATGAGAATGAAATAATGTTTAAAAATCCACATCATTCTAAAGAAAATGGGATTAGTATAATTTATCAAGAATTAAGTTTGATACCAACACTTACAGTACTTGAAAATATTTTTCTTGGTAGGGAAACTTTAAAAGGAATTGTGTTTTTAAATAAGAAAGATATGTTTGAAGAATATATGAAAATTTGTGAAGACTTTGATTTTAATATAGACCCACATACAGTAGTTTCTAATTTAAGTGTAGCAAATCAGCAAATGGTTGAGATAATGAAAGCTGTTTCATGTAATTCTGAAATTATCATAATGGATGAACCAACAACATCACTTACTAATAATGAAAAAGATGGGCTATTTAAAATAATAAACAGATTAAAGTCTAAAGGTAAAACAGTAGTTTATATTTCCCATATATTGGAGGAAGTTTTAAAAATATGTAATAGCGCAAGTATAATGAAAAATGGAACTATGGTTGGAACTTATGATGTAGGGGATTTAACTAAATTAAAAATAACTCAACTTATGACAGGAAATGATAATCACAAACTTATTGAGAAGAAGGATTATACATTTGCAAAGTATGAAGAAAGTCCAGTACTAGAAGTAAAGAATATAAGTTGGTCTAACAAAATAAAAAATGTTTCATTTAAAGTTTATAGGGGAGAAGTTGTAGGTCTTGCAGGTCTTGTAGGTTCGAGAAGAACTGAAATTATAAATTTGATATTTGGGATAGATAATAAAGATAGTGGAGACATTTTTATCAACGGTAAAAAAGTAGACATAACTTCTCCTAAAGTTGCTATAAAAAATAAAATAGGACTGATTCCTGAAGATAGAAAAAATTTAGGACTAATTTTAGAACAAGCTATATATACGAATTCAGCATCAGTACAAATTGATAAGTTCAAGAAATTCTTGTTTATAGATAGAAAGAGAGAAATTGAGTTTTCACAAAAAGGTGTTAAGGAATTAGGAATAAAAGTTAGCGATGTAAAGCAAGAAGTAAAAGCGCTTAGTGGCGGAAATCAACAAAAAGTAGTAGTTTCTAAATGGTTAGAGAAAGATTTAGATTTAATAATATATGATGAGCCGACAAAAGGAATAGATATTGCTGCAAAAGAAGATATTTTCAATAAAATCAAAGAATTTTCAAGTAAAGGAATAGGAGTAATATTTATATCTTCTGATTTAGAAGAAGTAATAAGAGTAAGTGATAGAATTTTAGTAATTAGAGAAGGTTCTATTGGAGATGATTTAAAAAATGAGAATATAAAGGTTCAAGACATAATGAACAGTATATTTAATGTATAAAAAATGAAAATGGAGGACTGAGATGAAGAAAGCTTTTGAGAAATTAAATTTAAGAGATTATGGAGTATTACTAGGTTTTTTGGCTTTATGTATAGCTATAAGTATTGCAACTCCATCATTTTTAGGTAAACAAAATATACTTAATCTTTTACGACAATCTTCTATAATTGGAATAATTTCAGCCGGTATGACTTTTGTTATAATATCTGGAAACTTTGATATATCTGTTGGAGCAGTAGCAGCTCTTGCAGGTGCTATAACAATGAAATTTGCAACTGGTGGAACTAATTTGTTTGCATCCATGTTCTTAGGTATAACGATTTGTGCAGTAATAGGATTAATCAATGGTATAGTAGTTGCAAAGATAAACGTACCATCACTAATAGCCACTATGGCTATGGTCACTATTGTAAGAGGATTACTGTTGATGCTTACAGGCGGGTATCCAATTACTGAAAATATACCAATACTTGATTACATTGGAAATGGACATTTGTTTAATATACCAATACCAGTATTAATTTTCTTTCTGGTGGTGTTAGCTTCGTTTATTGTACTTAACAAAACTAAATTTGGTAGATACGTTTATTCTGTAGGAGGGAATCAAGAGGCAAGTAAGCTTAATGGTATAAATGTAGATTCTCATAAAATAAAAGTATTTATTATTAATGCTGTGCTTGCAGGAATAGCTGGAATCGTACTAACTGGAAGACTTGGAACTGCAACTGCGATTGCAGGTGAAGGATATGATATGGATGCAATTGCATCTGTAGTAATAGGAGGTACATCAGTGGCAGGAGGCTCTGGATCTGTACTTAAAACTGTTATAGGAGTGTTACTTATGAGTGTTATAAACAACAGCTTTAATCTTCTTGGAATAGATGTATATTTCCAGTACATATTTAAAGGGTTAATAATTTTAGCAGCAGTTGGATTTGATTCTTATAGCAAGAAAAAGCTTGCTGCAAGATAAAAAAAGAGGGGGAATTTTTTATGAAAAAATTAATGAAACATTTAACATTACTGTTATCGCTTGTTATGATATTCAGCTTAGTTGGATGCTCAAATGATGGTAGCAAAGGAAAAGAGGGAGAAAAGAAAATAGCAGTATTATTGCCAGGTTCAACAGGTTACTTTGTAGCAACTAAACAAGGTATAGATGCAAAATCTAAAGAATTAGGTGTAAGTGTAGAATATGCAGATGCTCAATGGGATGCTAGTAAACAATTATCACAAGCTGAAGATTTTATGGCTAAAGGGGTAGACATGATTGCATTATGTGGAGTTGATTCTGCTGTAAGTGAGAGAATAGTTAAAGCTGCTAATGATTCAGATGTTCCTATAATAGCATTTACAAATTCTATAGGAAGTAACCCAACTGGAGAATTTAAAGGTTTAGTTACATATATAGGACAAAATGAGGAAGAGACAGGAGCATTAACAGGTAAAATTGCTAAAAACTTATTAGGAGAAACTGGTGGAAAGGCTGTATCAATAGAAGGTGTTCCAGGAACTACTCCACAAGTATTAAGAAAAAAAGGACTTGAAAAAGAACTAAAAGATAGTAATATAAAAATAGTTTATAATCAAACTTCAAATTGGGAGAAAGAGCAAGCTTTAAAAGTAACAGAAGACTTAATTCAAAAGAAAACTGATTTTAATGTTATAATATGCCAAGATGATAACTCTGCTACAGGTGCAGGACAAGCTTTAAAAGATGCTGGTCTTAAAGATAAAGTTAAAGTTATAGGTTTGGGTGGAAGTAAAGATGGATTAAAAGCTATAACTGATGGGTTAATAGATGGTACAACTTATATGTCTGCTGTGGAAGAAGGTGGATTAGTCATAGAAAAGGCATCTAAATTCCTTAAAGGTGAAAAAGTGGAACCTGTTACACAAATTAAACAAGTTGAAGTTAATAAGGATAATATTTCAGAGTTCAAGGGTGAATGGTAAGTATCATAGATAATAAATAAAATTTTCAGAGTTACTTTATATAGTTTCTAAAGTAACTCTTTTTTAAATTTAACTTAGTGATAAATTATTGGATAGTATTTCTAAACAAATAAAAAATTAATATAAACAAAGATTTAATTATACTAAATTATAAGTAAAATTAATATAAACTTTTGTAAAAAAGGAAAACGTCTAAGGTATTGAAAATACTGTGATATGGGTGATGAACTAAAAAAACATAAAAAAATATAAAAAAATGTTGAAAAAAATATAAAAATTTTGTATAATTAAAGATTTGAAAAGTGCGGTATACAAAGCCAATTCTTTTGTATATAATATATATAAATTAAGAAAAAGGAAGGGATATGTATGGCCAGGCGGTTATTTTTAGAAAGGATTGGACTTATATTTTTAGGTTCAGCAATATTAGCATTTGGAGTTTACAATTTTTATTATTTAAACAACATAACAGAAGGTGGAGTGTTAGGTATTTTACTACTGTTAAAAAATTTATTCAATATACAACCAGCAATAGCAAATGTTGTAATAGATGGTTTACTACTTTTAGTAGGATATAAATTTTTCGGTAAAAAATTCCTTATATATTCAATAGTAGCTTCTATAACTTTTTCAGTGTTATACGACTTATTTGAGGCTATAGGACCTCTGGTACCACAATCAGAAAACATGCTTTTATCAACTATTTTGGCAGGTGTAACTGTTGGAACAGGTGTAGGTATAGTAGTAAAAGCAGGTTGTGCATCAGGAGGAGACGATGCTTTAGCATTAGTAATTTCTAAGACTACATCTTTGAACATAGGGCAAGTTTATTTAGCAACAGATGTTATTGTATTGTTGTTATCATTATTTTATCTATCAGCTTTTGACATCTTTTACTCTTTGATTGCTGTTACAATTAGTGGCAAAGTAATTGATTTTATTTATTATCATGGTAAAAGTTTGGATATGGATATAAGTAATGATATAGTTCCAGAATGTTAATATAAATTAAATAACTTTAGATTTTATTAGAGGTGGCAAATTTGCCACTTTTTTTGTCTAAATATTTATAGAAAGTATAATCCCATATAGATTTTTACAAATCTTAAATATAGAATTATGTTGGAATGACTAGGAATACGATTGCCAGATGGCATTTTAAAAACTCAATTTTATATTTATGAAATACTAATCATTAATAGATGTTTCTTAATCCTATCTTTATACCTAAAATGATAAGATAAATGAAGTAGCAATATAAAACTAAAATTTGTAAAAGAAATTAAAGTAAATGGAGGAATTAAAATGTTGGATATAGTTATGATAGCATTGTTATTCATAGGATTTGTTTCCATGAAGTTGCTTGCTGACTGGTGTGGGAAACAAACTGAAAAAAATAATGTAATGTATGGAGGGATTACCTATGTGGTTTCTGGCAGTTGTAATCATAATGTTAATAATATATTTGGTGTATGCGCTTATTAATCCTGAAAAATTTTAAACATTGTAAGGCTAATAAGTAAGTTGAATTGGGGGGAACAATTTTTATGGTGCAGATAGTAATAGTGTTAGCGATTTTTATGGTTTTAGTAATACCTATGGGCAAGTACTTATATCATATAGCTACTAATCAAAAAACATTTGGAGATAGAATAGTTGATAAAGTGGACAATTGTATATATAAAGTATGTAGTATTGATAAGAAAAAAGAAATGAACTGGAAACAGTATGCTTTAGCTTTATTATTTACAAATGCAGCTATGGTGTTTATAGGATATATCATACTTAGAACTCAAAGTATGCATATTTTTAATTCAGGTGGAATTAAAGGTATGGAGCAAGGTTTATCATTTAATACAATAATAAGTTTTATGACAAATACAAACCTTCAACATTACTCAGGTGAATCAGGACTTTCATACCTTAGTCAGATGACAGTTATAATATACATGATGTTTACATCAGCAGCAACAGGATATGCAGCTGCTATGGCATTTGTAAGAGGTTTGGTTGGTAAAAAGAAAACATTGGGAAATTTTTATGTAGATTTAATTAGGATAACAACAAGAGTACTTTTACCAGGAGCTTTAATTGTTGGGATTATACTAGTTACACAAGGAGTACCACAAACTTTTGCTGGAACAGAACAGGTACAGTTAATAATATGCATGACACCTTAACTCCTTTAGGAGGATTAGTACCACTGTTAAATATGATGCTAAATGTAGTATTTGGTGGTAAAGGTGTAGGTCTTATGAGTATGTTAATGTACGCTATAATAGCAGTTTTTCTATGTGGATTAATGGTAGGAAGAACACCAGAATTTTTAACTAAGAAAATTGAAGGAAAAGAAATGAAGCTTATTGCTTTACTTATTATATTACATCCACTTTTGATACTAATGTTCTCTGGTCTTTCAGTAGCAGTACCAGCAGGGCTTGAAGGAATTTCAAATCCTGGATTCCACGGATTATCACAAGTATTATATGAATTTGCATCTTTAGCAGCCAATAATGGTTCAGGATTTGAAGGTCTAGGAGATAATACTATGTTTTGGAATATAACAACAGGCATAGTTATGTTCTTTGGAAGATATGTATCTATTATAATACTACTTGCAATATCAAGTTTATTGGCATCTAAAAAATCTGTAAATGAAAGTATAGGAACGCTTAGAACGGATAATTTTACATTTACAATAATTTTAGTGCTTGTTGTTTTAATTGTTGGTGCTTTAACATTTTTCCCAGCCTTTGATTTTGGATAAGACAGGTACTATTACTTATGGTAATAGACTTGCATCAGAATTTATAGCAGTTGGAAATGCAGATACAAAAGACTTAATAAATTATTCTGTTATGTGCTCATTAAAAGATGATACTCCAGAAGGAAAGTCAATAGTTGATTTAGGTATGAAGTTAAGCTCAACAGGTAAAACAAAAGAGGCAGAGGAAACTGAATTCGTAGAATTTTCTGCACAGACTAGAATGAGTGGGATTAACTTAGATGATGGTACAGCTATAAGAAAAGGTGCTTATGATAGTATAGTAAAACGAGTAAAAGAATCTGGTGGACTGATACCAGAGGACTTAGAAGAAAATGTAAGCAGAGTAGCCAATTTATGAGGAACACCTCTAGTAGTATGTGTAGATAATGATATATATGGAATTATCTACTTAAAGGATACAGTAAAATTAGGACTAGTAGAAAGATTTGCTAGACTTCGTGAGATAGGAATAAAAACAATAATGTGTACAGGAGATAATCCTTTAACAGCAGCCACAATTGCAAGAGAAGCTGGAGTAGATGGGTTTATTGCGGAATGTAAGCCAGAAGATAAAATAGATGCTATTAAGAAAGAACAATCTGAAGGTAAAATAGTTGCAATGATAGGTGATGGAACTAATGATGTTCCTGCACTTGCTCAGGCAGATGTAGGTCTTGCTATGAATAGTGGAACAACATCTGCAAAAGAAGCAGCAAACATGGTGGATTTAGATTCAGACCCAACTAAGATATTGGAAGTTGTTGAAATAGGAAAACAGCTTTTAATAACTCGTGGTGCTTTGACAACATTTAGTATAGCAAATGATGTTGCGAAATATTTTGCGATTATACCAGCTATATTTACTCTTGCAATACCTCAAATGGAGATACTAAACATAATGAAACTTTCTACATCATTTAGTGCGATATTATCAGCTTTAATATTTAATGCTATAATCATCCCATGTTTGATACCTCGTGCAATGAAAGGAGTAAAATATAGACCTATGAAATCACAAGCTATGTTAATGAGAAATATGCTTATATTTGGTCTTGGTGGAGTCATAGTACCATTTTTAGGAATAAAATTAATTGATTTATTAATTACACCTTTAGTAATGGTTCTTAATTTAGGTTAATAAATGGAGGGTATGAAAATGAAAACATTAAAGCCAGCGTTGCTTGTAAGTATTGTGTTGTTAGTTGTTTGTGGACTTGTATATCCACTTGTTTTAACAGGTATAAGCTAGGTTGCATTTAAAGATAAAGCTAATGGAAGTATGATAGAAGTAAATGGTGTAAAAGTAGGTTCAGAACTTGACCCTAATATAAGTCCAGCATCTGCAAAAATTCAGATACCTGCTATAGCAAAAGCATCAGGAATATCAGAAAGTAAATTACAAAAAATTGTAGATGATAATACTTCGAAAAAACTTTTTGGAGTTTTAGGTGAAGATAGGGTTAATGTGCTAAAGATTAATGTAGAGGTCGCAAAAATATTAGGTCTTATATAGTATTTTGTAGAATTTTAGTAATAAAATATTGTGCAGGATTTAATCTAAAGGTTAAAGTTTAAAGAGTGAAAATCGATAATGATTTTCACTCTTTTATTTGAATATTACTAATATTTGGAATAAAGCGATTGTATGTATAAAATCCAAAAAAAGGTTGCATTATCAAAATGATAATACTATAATATATTTATCGTTATCAATTTGATAATAGATTTGGACATATAGGAGGAAGTAGTATGTTATATAATAACGCATTAGAGTTGATAGGAAACACACCTATAGTAAGGTTGAATAATTTAGGCTGTACTAACGGGTGTTCTAACATATATGTAAAATTAGAAAAAGTAAATCCAGCAGGAAGCATAAAAGATAGAGCCGTTTATGAAATGTTAGAGGGATTAGAAAAAAGAGGCGAATTGAAAAAGGGAGATGTATTAGTAGAAGCAACTAGTGGAAACACTGGTATTGCATTATCTATGATAGGAAAATTAAAAGGATATGAAGTAGTAATCGTAATGCCTGAAACTATGAGTGTTGAAAGACGAGACTTAATGAAGGCTTATGGAGCAAATTTGGTACTTACAGATGGTAAAGCTGGAATGGCAGGTTCCATAGAAAAAGCAAATGAGCTTTTAAAAGAAAATCCAAACTATAAAAGCTTAAAACAATTTGAAAATAGAGATAATCCAAACGCACATTATAAAACAACAGCAGTTGAAATTATGAATGATGTTAAAGATTTAGATATATTTGTATGTGGAGTTGGAACAGGTGGTACTTTAATAGGAACTGCGAGATATTTAAAAGAACAAAATCCAAACATAAGAGTAATTGCACTTGAGCCTAAAAAATCTCCAGCTATATCAGAAAACAAGACTGGACCTCATAAAATACAAGGAATAGGTGCTAACTTTGTTCCTGAAAATTATGATTCTAGTGTAGTTGATGAAGTAATACTAGTAGATGATGAAGATGCTTTTGATACAGTTAAATTACTTGCAGCAAAAGAGGGAATTTTAGTAGGTATCTCTTCTGGAGCAAATATATTTGGTGCTATGGAAATGGCAAAAAAATATCCAGGTAAAAAGATAGTAACAGTAGCTCCAGATGGAGTAGATAAGTATATGTCAATGGGAATATTTTAATAATTTTATTTTAGGGAGTGAATACTTTGTTTAAGAAAATAAATAAAGATATTGAATATATAATGAAAAATGACCCAGCAGCTAGGTCTAAAATAGAAGTCTTTTTACTTTATCCATCAGTTCATGCAATGATAATGCATAGGATGGCTCATGCTCTTTATAAGAAGAAGATGCTTTTTACAGCAAGATTAATATCCCAAATATCCAGATTTATGACTGGTATAGAAATACATCCTGGTGCTAAAATAGGAGAAGGTATATTGATAGACCATGGAATGGGTGTTGTAATTGGAGAGACAGCTGAAGTAGGTAATAGGGTAACAATATATCAAGGAGCTACTTTAGGAGCTACAGGAAAAGACACTGGAAAGAGACATCCAACTGTTGGTGATGATGTATTAATTGGTGCAGGAACAAAAATACTAGGACCTTTAAATATAGGTTCAAATTCAAAAATTGGTGCAAATTCGGTTGTTGTTAAGGATGTACCTAATGGTGCAACAGTTGTTGGCATACCAGCAAAAATAGTAAAAATAAGAAACTTAGAACCTGTAAAAAAGAATAAAAAAGAAGTGTCCTATGAGTATGACGAGTTAGACAATGTATATTATATATAACTTAGGTATAACTATAAAATAAACTTTATAAAAATTATTTTTAAAAGGTATTTTTTTCAAATTTGGGGACATAATAAAAAAGAACTGAATGTTAAAGTTTTAGTTCATCAATCTTTGATAAACAAGATTTTAAATTTGTAACGTCTAGGAGGATTTTATTATGAAAGCAAATGTTAATCAAGATACTTGTATAGGTTGTGGATTATGTCCATCAATATGTCCAGAAGTATTTGACATGAAGGATGATGGAAAATCACATGTTATAGTTGATGAAATACCAAGTGATGCTGAAGAGTCAGCAGCAGAAGCTAGAGAAAGCTGTCCAGTTGATGCAATAGATGTGCATTAATAAAATAAATGCCTATAAAAATTGAATCTTCAATTTTTATAGGCATTTGTCTTTTATTCAGTCAATATTTCAACTCCTGTTTCTGTAACTAAAACCATACACTCCCATTGAGCAGACAATTTACCATCTTTTGTATAGATAGTCCAATTATTTTTTTCATCAACGAAAATTTCGTGAGTTCCCTCATTGACCATGGGTTCTATTGTAAATATCATTCCAGGAACCAATAACATCTCAGTTCCCTTTTTAGATACATAACTTACAAATGGGTCTTCATGAAAACTTAATCCAACTCCATGACCACCAATTTCTCTAACGACAGAGTAACCATTTTTTTTTGCATAGGAGTTAATAGCATCACCTATATCGCCTAAGAATCCCCAGGGTTTAGCAGCATCAAGGCCTTTTTGAACACATTCTTTGGTAATTTGTACTAGTTTTTTTGCATTTTCACTAACATTACCTATCATAAACATCCTTGAAGCATCTGAATAGTATCCATTAAAAATAGTAGAGACATCTACATTTATAATATCTCCATTTTTTAAGATAATGTCTTTACTGGGAATACCATGACAAACTTCATTATTTATTGATGTGCATACACTTTTAGGAAATCCATTATAATCTAGTGGAGCAGGAATAGCTCCATTTTGTAGTGTAAAGTCATGAACCAACTTATTTATATCTTCTGTAGACATTCCAATTTCAATTTTATCTGAAATATAATCTAAAATCTTTGTATTTATTACAGCACTTTTTTTTATTTCTTCAATTTGTCTTTCATTTTTTATAATATTATGGGTTGGTACAATATGGCCCAACTTAGCAAATGAATCTATTTTATTGTCCATATCCATGTGACATTTTTTATATTTTTTAGTGCTTCCACACCAACAATTGTCATTTCTATTTAACTTCATAACTTTCCATCCTTCTTTTATTATTTATTTAAATTATGGATTACGTAAAGCATTTTAAAACATAACCATTATAAATATTATAACATAAATGTTAAGAAATCCTTTAAGGATAGTAATTTATTAAAATATAAATTATCATCCAATTATTGTTGATGAAAAGGGTGTAGTTAAATATATTATTGGATATTAGTGTACTTAATAGTCCAATTCAAGTTTTTCAAGAAAATCATATGTCAAAGGACAATTTTCTTTTAAAGTATTTCTTGAATCTTCATCAAGATAATAACCAGGTACATCTCTCCAAGTCTTGCCTGATCTTACCCAACATGGAGGTAATTGATGTTTTAAATCACTAAATTCCGGTTCATCAGTTAAGTTTGAATTTATTAATTTTATTTTTATATCCTTTTCTTTGAGCGTTTGTAAATATTTAATATTTATTTTTGCAAGTCTGTTTTTCATATTTTCAACTTCATCCTTATCATAATTCAAGTCATTAAGAAGTATAAGCATTTGCTCAATTATATCTATGCTACTGTCTTTTACATCTTCAGATTCTTCATCAAATTCAGATTGAAGATTATCATTTTCATAGATAGTTATATTTGTATTATTTTTCATAGAATAAGAGTTAATATCATCTAAATCTAAAATATTCATTTGCTGTAAAATATGTTTTGTTTCGCCACTCCATACCACTAAAAAAAGTGAATTAAAGTTAATTAGTGGATTTTCTTTTGCTTTTATATCATTGCTTATATCGACATCAAATAACATATTCAATTGAGTCCTCTATGTTAAGACTGTCTGTATTCTTTTTAATATACAAATATGCTTGTTTTAAGTCTATATAAATCTCATCTAAAGATTCGTCATAAAATTCCGATAAATTATCAGTAAAGAGTTCTTTACTTAAAAGTTCATTTTTATCAGTTATACTTTCGATTAAAATATTAATTTCTTTTATCATATCGGAAATACTCATTTTTTTATTTGCTTTTTCATTAGATACATTGCATGGCGCAAGAGCAATGCAATAAAAATCTTTTTCTTTTTTGTAAAAGGTTTTAAGTGATTTTGATAAAAGTGTAAAGTCTACACCTATCTGTAAATTGACTTTAAGTGAGTCCTTTTGTGATAACTCAGTATTGTTTCTTTTAGCTATATTTAAATTATTTTCCATAATCATGACCCCCTTTTTATTAGAGAATCATAATTTTTTTATATGTATCAATTTATTTTTTGAGAATCATAATTTTTTTGAAAATTTCATTTTTTATAATTTGTGAATTTTTTGTTATAGAAATAAAGATATTATTATGTCAAAATTTAGCGTTAGATTCATGTAGAATATGTTCTATGAACATATATTAGAATTAACTCTTTGAAAACTACATATTTAAAATACACACCATTTTTTTCAATTCTATAATATAATATTTATATATTTAATTTGAGGATGTGATTTAAGATGTATTTTACATATATTATAAGATGTAAAGATGATTCTCTATACACTGGATATACCAGTAATATAGTTAGAAGAATGAATGAACATAAGTTAGGAATTAATTCAAAATACACAAGAGCAAAGGGATTTAAAAAACTAGAAGTTTATTTTATAACCAATACAAAAAGTAATGCTATGAAGTTGGAATACTATATAAAAAAATTAACTAGAAACAAAAAATTGTCTATAATTAAAAACCCGAATATACTTATAAGTTTAATTGATAATAAAGGGGATTATATTATTGGGAAAGACATAGAACAATTAGCATAAATCTTTATAGTAATATTATAATAAGTATATATGCTGTAAAAACTTGACAATAAATACTATTGTAATATAATGAAGTTATAAATATAATAAATTAAAATAGCTAGGGGAGCCAAGAGCTGAGAGGAATACCGACCCTTACACCTGATCTGGATAATACCAGCGTAGGAAAGCTTAGTATAAAACTTAAGTATGTATTATTTGTGATATATGCTATTTCTAAGCTATACCTATTGTAGGTATAGCTTTTTTAATTAGACTATATAAATCAAACTTTAGGAGGTAATAATGAGTAATTATAAAATACCAACACTTACAATAGCTGGGTCAGATTCATCTGGAGGAGCTGGAATTCAGGCTGACTTGAAAACTTTTAGTGCAATTGGCACTTATGGTATGAGTGTAATAACAGCTATAACAGCACAAAATACTCAAGGAGTTTTTGCTGTAGAAGGTTTAAGTAAAGAAATAATAAAAAAACAGATAGAGGCAGTGTTTGAAGATATACCTCCAAAAGCTGTTAAAATAGGAATGGTTTCAAGTCCTGAGATTATACTTGAAATAGTTGAGAATCTAAAGAAATACAATCCAAAATATTTGGTAGTAGACCCAGTGATGATATCTAAAAGTGGATATTATCTATTAAAGCCAGAGGCAAAAGAAAACTTAATTAAACATTTGATACCACTTGCATACATAATTACACCAAATATCCCAGAAGCAGAAGAAATCACAGGAATAAAAATACATAATGTAGATGATATGAATAAGGTAGGAAAAGAAATACTACAGCTTGGACCTAAGTTTGTCCTTATGAAAGGAGGACATTTAGATGGGGAAGCAGTAGATATTTTAATTGGTAAAAATATATTTAAAGTTTATAAAAGCGAAAGAATTGATAAAAAAAATACACATGGAACAGGGTGTACATTATCTTCTGCAATAACATCTTATTTAGCATTAGATTATGAAATAACAGAAGCAGTAAATTTAAGTAAAATTTATATAACAGAAGCAATAAAAAGAAGTTTTGACATAGGTCATGGAGTAGGACCAGTGCATCATTTTTATAAATTTGAATAGTAAAAAAATTTTTGGAGGTACAATATGTATAATTTAATTAAAGATGTTAAAAAAGCTAATCCATTGGTAATCCATTATACTAATAATGTAACAATAAATGATTGTGCTAATGTAACTTTAGCTATAGGAGCAAGCCCTCTTATGAGTTTTTCATATGAGGAAGTAGAAGAAATGGTAAGTATAGCAAATTCCGTAGTAATAAATATAGGAACTATGAATACAAATATGTTAGACTTGTACTTATTAGCTGGAAAGGCAGCAAATAAGTATAATAAACCTGTTATCTTAGACCCTGTTGGAGTATTTGCAAGCAAAGCTAGAGCAGAACTTACAAGTAAACTTTTAAATGAAGTCAAATTTAATGTTGTTAAGGGTAATATGGCAGAAATAAAGTTTATAGGTGGCTTTGATGTAAGAGGAAAAGGTGTAGATTCATTTGATGAAGAAGAAGATTCTACTGATATAATAAGAAAAGTTTCTGAAAAGCTTGAATGTGTAGTTGTGGCAACTGGAAAAATAGATATAATAACCAATGGTAAAAGCACATATAAAATAAACAATGGAACCGATAAATTAAAAGGAATTACAGGAACTGGATGTATAACTGCTAGTTTGATTGCAAGTTTTATGGCTGTTACTAAGAATATATTAGAAGCAGCAACAATGGGTGTTCTTACAATGTCTTTAAGTGGGGAATTAGCTAATCTAAATAATCCACCAATAGGTACATTTAAAGAAAATCTTATGAATGCTATTTATCAAATGGATATAGATACTTTAACTAAAAATGCTAATATTGAATTTTTAAATGAATAAAGGGTTAAGAGGAGACTTAAAATGATAGATAAAGAATGCTTAAAAAAAGATTTAAAGTTATATCTAGTAACTGATTCTGAAATGCTTGAAGGTAGGGACTTTTATAAATGTATTGAAGATGCAATAGTTTCTGGAATAACAACTGTACAACTTAGAGAAAAAAATGCTTCTGGAAGAGAATTTTTTAAAAAAGCTATGAAAATTAGAGAAATAACTAAAAGATATGGTGTTAAGTTTATAATAAATGATAGAGTGGATATAGCCCTTATTTGTGATGCAGATGGAGTACATGTAGGGCAGAGTGATATTGGGGCAAGAGAAGTTAGAAAGCTTATAGGAAACAATAAAATTCTAGGAGTATCAGCAAGAACTTTAGAAGAAGCTATTTGTGCAAAAAATGATGGCGCAGACTATTTAGGTATAGGGTCTATATTCACAACATCTACTAAATTAGATGCAAAATCAGCTTCGTTTGAAACTGTTAAAGAAATTAAAGAAAAAGTAGACATGCCATTTGTACTAATTGGAGGTATAAATTTAGACAATATAGATAAACTTAAATGTTTAGAAAGTGACGGGTATGCTATAATATCAGCTATATTAAAAGCTGAAGATATCTCTAAAGAAGTGGAAAAGTGGACATTAAAAATATAAAATTGGCTCTGGTAGTGAAAAAAATGGAAAAATTTGATATAATCTAAGAGTAAAATTTAAGCAATTATAAATGATAAACTTTTTTACATATACTTTTTAATCAAGATATATGTAGATTTGGTTAAAAAGGAGCTATGAATGATTAGGATATTGTTAGTGTGTGTTGGAGGCATGTCTTCTACTCTATTGGTAAATAAAATGGAGAAGGATGCAAAAAAAAGAAATATAGACTGTAAAATATGGGCAGTTGGAGAAGGGAATATAAAATCAGAACTTGGTAACTTTGATATTTTACTTCTTGGACCACAACTTAGATTTATGCTTAATGATGTAAAATCTATAGTTGGAGATAGAGCTCCAGTGTCTATAATAGATATGGTAAACTATGGTACTTGTAATGGTCATGCTGTGTTAAATTCAGTTTTAGAAATATTAAAATAAATAATAAAAAGGGGCTGTCTCAAAATAGAGATTGTACTGCACCCCAATTGTTGGAATGATGGCAATATATTTAATTTCATACAAAAAAGAGTGCCTCGTAAACTAAAAAGTTTATTTTGAGACACACTCTTTTTATTATTGTAGATTTAGAGCTTAGCTTACCATTTCCTTTTTCAATCTCCACATAGCAAGTGAAAAACTTGCACAGCACAATATAAAAAATAATAGGATAACAGGTAGTATATCTCCAATAAGAATAGTTTCACCAAATATTAAACTACGTAAAGCATTAATGACATGTGTAAATGGATTGAGCATTACTGCTATTTTTAATCCTCCAGATAAATTTTCTATAGGGAAAAGAGCTGAACTTAAAAAGAAAATAGGAAGTACAATTGCAGTCATAATTGTTTCATAAACTATTTCATTTGGCAACAATAAACTTATGGAATAAGCTAGACTTGATAAAAAAAAGGCTGTCATGAATATCAGCACTATCATAAGTATGATTCCACCAATACCAGATTCTATTCTTACTGAAAAGAATATGCTTACTATACACAAAATAGCTACTTCTAGGAAGGAAACTAATATAGCTTCTAGTAATTGACCAAGGACAATTGAATACCTACTAATAGGTGCAATTAAGACTCTGTAGAAACTCCCACTGTTCTTCATTATGAAGTTGATGATACCACCACTACTACATGAAGAAAACACAACCAGTACAATGATACCTGGTAGTATAAAAGCAGTATAATTACCAATATTCATATTATTCATAGTTTGGTTTGCGATAGAGCTATAAAGTACAAGCCAAAGAAAAGGTTGTAATATAGTGACTATAAATGAGATTGGATTTTTAAAACGCCATTTCATACTACGCCATAAGATATTTAACATTTCCATTCCTCCTTTAAGTCTTTTTTAGAACTTGTAAGTGCTAAAAATACATCTTCGAGACTTGGTTCTACGATTTCTATTGCATCAAACTTTATATCGCGTTCTAAAAGCCATTTATTTATTAAAGTAAAAGCAACTCTACTATCATTTACAGTTATAAAAATTGAATTTTCTCGTACGCTCATAAACTTGACTAAGCCAGTATTTTTAATTGCATCTTTATATTTTTTTATATCTTCAATATTATGAAAAGCTATACGTAGTATATTTTGTCTAATGTAACTACGTAAACTGGCTGGTGTTCCTTGTGCTAAATCTTTTCCATTCTTCATAATACAAATATTATCACTCAATTGTTCAGCTTCTTCAAGATAATGGGTAGTTAGAAATATAGTTGTGCCATACTCATCTCTAATTTTTAATAACATATCCCACATAGATTTTCTTGAATCTACATCCATACCAACAGTTGGCTCATCTAGAAATAGAATTTTAGGAGATGATACCATATTCATAGCTATGTCCAATCTACGTTTTACTCCACCAGAATATGATGAAGTGGGGTATTTTAAGTAACTAGATAAGTCAAATTTATCAATTAAAGAGTTTATTCTTTGTTTTGCAATCTGTGGTTCTACTTTATACATCTTGCTTTGAAATACCATATTTTCCATAAGAGATAGATGTTCATCAATAGAGATTTGTTGTGCTACACAAGCAATTTGAGTACGTATCCAAGAAGGATTATCTACTAAATCTTTTCCAAACATTGTTACATTTCCAGATGTAGGCTTGTAAAAAGTAGTCAAAATATTGATAAGAGAAGATTTACCAGCACCATTAGGACCAAGTAAAGAAAAAATTTCTCCAGCATTTACATCAAAACTTAGACCATTTAAAGCTTTCACACCATTTTTATATTTTTTTACTAAATTGTCTATTTCAATAGCTAACATATATTATTCCTCCTCTTTAAGTGGAAATATGATTTCTGTAATATAGTTATCAGGGTTTCCTTTTATCAGCATACCTGGGCCTTTAATAAATACTTCTCTCCAAGGCGTTTGTATTTTTATATTATTTTCATGAATATACTTAAATATCATTTCATACGTTTTTGGTAAATTACTATAAGAGCCTATGTGAGTAAAAAACAAAGCTTTTATTTTAGGAAATTCTTTTATAGTTACACCCATACGATTTGGAGTCTCAGCAGTTGGAACACATAATTCCATTTCTCCAACACCAGTTTTTTGGTTAACGTTATAGTAGCAAAAGAATGGTGCACCATTGGATTTTCCTTTTATAGATTTAAATACATTTGGAAAATACTTTGTCGCTTCAGTCATAGGTCCATTATAACGCATAGTAGCTGCTGTGACTGATTCAATATTTTTGATTTCAATTTTATAACTCATTTGTTTACCTCCTAATGTGTGTTCATATTCTTACTAGATTTTTAAGCATTAATACATATAAGATTTTTAATTAGTTGAAAATATATAACCTTATCTCGTTTGCTTGTTTTCAAGTCTAACATAACATAAAATATATATCCTCTCATTTGATGCTCTATTTTGTAAAGTTATTATTTAAGCTTTACTTTAGATGTTTTAGTAAATTAAAATAAAGTAATTTATAAAAAAAGTATTTACAAATTAAGTGTATTAATCGTATAATACACTTAATAGTAAATAAGGTCTGAAATAAAAGTGTATTTTTTTAAAGTAAATGTACTATCGTATTAATACACTAGAATAGGAGGAATCATGAATTTTGAATTAGATAATACAACTCCCATTTATTTGCAAATAGTAAAGTATATAAAAAGACAAATAGTAACAGGAGAGTTGAAACCAGGGGAGACAATACCATCAAGAAGAGAAATGGCACTTAATCTAAAAGTAAATTTAAATACGGTTCAAAGAGCATATAAGGAGATGGGTGATATGAATATAATAAATACTTTTAAAAATTATCAAAGCAGTATAACAGTTGATGAAAATATATTAAAAAACTTAAAATTAGAGCTGATAAATGAATCATTATCTGTTTTTATAGAAGATATGAAAGCAATAAATGTTACCAAAGAAGAAGTTTTAAAGATAATAGAAGATAAATATTAGTATTTTAACAAATAGAAAACTTAGTTTAGAAAGTTTATTGTACAAGCATATTGGATATGGAGGATAGTAAATATGATAGAAATAAGGAATGTCAGTAAAACATATAAAAGGATGCAAGGGATTAAAATAAGAAAGATAGAGGCTTTAAAGAATGTAAGCTTTAATATAGAAAAGGGGAAAATAACTGCATTACTTGGGATAAATGGTGTTGGTAAATCAACTATGTTAAAAGCAATAGCAGGACTTATAAACATTGATAGTGGAGAGATTCGTATAGATGGAGAAAAAATAAATGAAAAGATATATAATAAGCTAGCTTTTGTTCCAGATGTACAATCTCACTTTAGTAATACAACAATAAAAGAAACATTTGAATTTATGGAAGTTTTTTATCCAAAATGGAATAAAGAAAAATCAAAAGAAATGATGAACATATTTAAATTAGATGAAGATGAAATAATTGATAACTTGTCGAAAGGAAATATTGCAAGAGTAAAATTGATACTTGGATTTTGCCAAGACCCAGAGTACATACTGCTTGATGAACCATTTACAGGAATTGATTTGTTCAAGAGGGAAGAGTTTATAGGAGTAATAGCAAGATATATGGAGGAAAATCAAGCTATTATTATAACTACTCATGAGATAGTGGAGATAGAAAGTTTAGTTGATGAGGTTATAATTCTTGATGAAGGGCAGATTATAACTTCATTTAATGCAGAAGAATTAAGAGAAAGAGAAGGTAAATCCATATTAGATAAGATGAGGGAGGTATATAAGAATGAATAAACTTCTATATCTAATAAATGTAGATTTGAGAAGAAACAATAGGTTTTATATAGCTTATATATCCTTTTTTTCATTAATTACACTTGGTTTAAATTTATTAGAAATTAATAAATTTAAAAGTTCTAAATTTATTATGAATTTAGCGATAGAAGATTTTGGAGGTATATTTTATGGAATAGGGATACTTAGTAATCTTGGATTTATCGAACATATATTGTTCTTTGGGATGTTGGGACTTTTTATATACTATGTTTTTATGTGGAAAAGAGATTTCTTTTCAAAAAATCAAAGTATTTACACACTGATGATGTTACCTCAGAGTAAGTTTAAGATTTGTATAGCTAAGTCAATTGCTTTGATAACAATGATATATGGTTTTTTGACAAGTCAGATAGCAACATTATTTATATGTAAATATATATTTAATTTCATTTTTAGAAATTTGCCAATAATCAATATGAACTTTGCACAAGATTTATATTATCTAAACTTGAAGAGTATACCAATTGATTTTATCTCTTTTATGGCTATTTATGTATTTTTACTACTTATAGCTATTTCTGTTGTGAATTGCTGTATATTATTTATATTTTCTTATATAAATAAATTTTATGTAATTTTAATCACTTTGCTGATTATGGCAGGCTTATATTTTTCAACAATATATATAAATATAATCACTTTATTTAGAAAATATTATGAGGTCATAGGATTTCAATTTAATAATTTAGTAGCAGGGTTATTAAGTTTTTTAATTATAATGTTTGTTCTAAATGGAATATCTTATTTGTTAATCAAAAAGAAAGTATCTCTTTAGGAGGGATGGTATGAAATTAAAATCTAAAATATCTATACTTATTATATTTTTGACTTTAGTAATATATTTTAGTATAGGTTTATTAAACAATGAAGACAATTTGAAGATAAAAACTATAAAAGGTGACTCTGATGAATTAGACTATATAAACATAAATTTTGGATATGATTTTAACGGATATATAAATTCATATTACACAATAAATGGAAGTAACAAAACTAAAAAGACTGAATTAGTAAAACTACAAAAAGATAGTAAGAACACAAATAATTTAATTGATGTATCTAGTGGTTCAGATTTAATTGCTCATGTTGGATTTGAAATGAATGATGATTCAAAAGATATAAACTTTGTAATAGATGAGAAAAAAGAAGATTTAGAAAAAGGTGTATTTCCATCAGAAGGAAGTGATAAAGAACTTGAATATGAAAAACTAGATATGAATAATTTTATAAGGATAAAATATAAAGTAGATAAAAACATTGATGATTATTATGCAAAGATACTATCATCAAAAAGATATAAAAAAAATTTGTATGTGTCTGTACTTTATGCTACAAGTGATTCGTCAGAAAATAACAAAGAATATTTAAGTACTATAGATATAATAAAAATTAATCCAGAAAATAAAAAAATACAGACTATAAAAAGTATAAATTTAAGTAATTATTTTTCTGAAAAATACCAAAACATAGAGTCTATAGGTGTAAGTTATGCTAGCAAATATGAGGATAAGATGTATATTTTAATAAATGTATTAAATGCAAATACAGGTGATAATAGCAATTCTAAATTTCATTTACTTGAGTATAATCTTGAAGAAAATAAAGAAAGCATAGTGGAATTAAAAACTGATAGCAGTATGGTTTTAGCAAAAGCAAAGTTAAAAGATAATAAATTATATATGGTAATGTCAAATGATTATGATGATAGTTCAATTACAGAGTTAAATTTACTTACCTATAATATATTAGATAAAAGCTTAGATGAAGATAAATATGTTTTAGATAATAGAGAAAAAAGAGACATTAGAAGTATTGTAATTGATTCAAATAAAATTATTGTATATACATCAAGACTAAATTCTATATTATCTTGGGATAATAAATTTATGTTATATATAATAAATAAAAATTCTAAGGAAATTGTATATGAAGGAAAATTACAATTTAACAGTTCAAATAGTACATTAGAATTTGAAATAAAGTAGGTGATTTGATGAAAGATTTAATAAGATTATTCGAATTTGAATTAAAAAGAAATATAAAAAATTATATATTTATAATAATTTGTTGCTGTTCTTTTGTAATTTTAAATATAGTAAAAAATTTAAATGACTATAATTACATAATAGAAAATGCATCTAAAAGTGAACAGTTAACAAAAATAGGAAATACAATAGAAATGGTAAATGTCACAGGTTTCTCAAGTTTTAGAAATATAATGAGTTCTACAGAATCATGGTTTATATTTGGTATAATTGCATGTATTTGCTATGCTTTTTTTATTTGGTATAGAGACTTTGAGGGGAGGAGTAAATCTATATATACACTCATAATGTTACCTAAAAATAGAATCAATGTTTATATATCTAAATTATTAAATATATTATTTCTAGTGTATAGCTACACAGTAGTATTTACAATAACTTTATTTATTACAAGTAAGGTGTTGCCTAGGTATATGCTTGGTAATGTTGTAAACTATGGTTTTGTACAAGAAACAATATATAGGTTAAAAATGTTACTTCCATATAGCTTTGAAATACTATTTGTAGAGTATATATTTTTATTGATAGGATTTGTATCTGTAGTATTTACATCAATTCTTATAAATAAATCTATTTATAAACTAAGTACTTTAGTAAGTTTCCTGTTTTTAGTTTTGGAAATTTTAGTATTTATAATTTCTGTAGAATTTATTATACCTTATGAATACAGCAATGTATTTACTGTTTTATATTCAAGTATAAACATATTTGTATGTAGTCTTATATCTAATAAACTTTTGAAGCAAAAGATTGACTTTTAGGAGGGATATTATGAAAGCAAAAAATATAGGAAAATATACAATATGTTTTATAATAGTATGTTTTTTAATGATTACTATGACCTTAATATTGAGTTATTTTAATAAGGATAAACTATCTGTAAAAACTTTAAAAGGTAATGTAAAAGATATAGGGAGAGTAAGTGTAGTATATACACCTAATATAAGCAAATTTTCTTATGAGGAGGTAATTATAAGTAAAAATGGAGTAAGAAATGATACAAACCCTAAATCAATAATTAGAAATGATTATTTAAATATTGACAAAAAATACAGTGATTTTGTTAATGATAAAGGAGATGTACTTATATATAAAGATGATTTGAATATAGGAGAAGCATATACTTCTACTAAGTCTGATTTAGTACAAGGAATGAATGCTTTAAATGATTGCATAAAGGTTTCAAATAAAAATTTAAAAAGTGGGGTAGAAGAAAATTTTGATATTAATTTGAATAAGTCTGATTTTAAAGAAAATAGTTGGAAAACTTTATTTAATAAAATCTATAAAGGCAATTTATATATGGTAATTAGTGAAACTAATATTTCAGGTTCTAAAGTCAATAATATTTGTATATTAAAAATAGATATAAAAAATAAGTCTTATAAATTATTAAATAGATTTAATTTAGTCTTACAGAATGGATATCAACAAAATATCAATGAAATTAAATTTTCTATTGGAAGCAAATTGTATTTAGAAATGGTAAATAATAAAAGTACAAATGGAGATGTTGAAGGACATGATAATTACTCTAACTTTATTATATATGATATAGAAGAGAACACTTTTAATATAAGCAATAAATTTATGGATAATCTAAATAAAGAAAAGAATGCAAATCCAAAGGAGATTGGCTTATTAAGTAAAACTAAGCTAGATTATATGGTAAAAAATAATAAATTGAATCTTATAGTTACGGATATGAGTAATTCCATAACTAATCTTGTTTATGATATTAATTCTAATGAGATTAAACTAGAAGATTATGAGATACTTGATTTAAAAGTAGATTATAATGAAGCATTATCTGGAGTTAGGAAAGTTAAGTTACTGGATGATAAGATATATTCTATTTCATGTATAAAGGACAATATATCAGGAGAATTAAAAGGGTTTAAAGGAGTTGTTGACATAGTCGGAACTAAGCCAGTAAAATTTCAAGTATTTGATATGAAACTTAAAAAGAATGTTTATGAAGCTGAGCTAATAAATGGAGATATAAGTTTACAAGAGAAGTTATATTTTGTTGCAAATTAAGTGATAGAACTAATTTTATCACTTTGAGCGTTTATATGTGTTTATTATATGAAAATATAAATAAGGGGGTGTCTCAAAATGAACTTTTTAGTACATGAGGCACTCTTTTTGCATGAAATCAAATATATTTTCATTATTTCAACAATGAAAAAAGGCTTATCTCTATTTTGGATATGTCCCTTATTTTTAATTTTAATAGAAAAATATTTTTTAATATTTTTGTGTTATATATCGTAATTTAATTTATATTAATACACTTAAATTTGAAATAGAATGAGTATAGTGGTAAAATTAATTATTGGAATATTAGAAATAATAAATAAATAATACATTATACTTAAAAGGGGGAGAAATTTAAGTTGAGCAAAAAATATATTAAAGCAGGGATTTTGATTGATGGAACAGGAAATAGTATTATGAAAAACAAGGGTATAATTATTGATGGGGATACTATAGTTGAAATTGAAGATATAAGAGAAGATTTAAATGGATATGATGTGTATGATTACTTAGATAAAACTGTTATGCCAGGTATTATGAATTGTCATGTTCACTTGACAATGGAGCCAGTTGGAAATCCAAAAGTATATTATGACAATGTATCAGATGTAGAGCTTGTAGTAAATACAATAAAACAACTTGATGCATATTTAGATTCAGGAGTGACATATATTAGAAGTCTAGGTTGTCCCAAATATGTAGATGTACAACTTAAAAATCTTGTAGACAAAGGGTCTATAGATGGTCCTGGTATAGTTACCTCAGGTCCAGTTATATGTATGACAGGAGGACATGGATATTATTTTGGTATTGAAAGTGATGGAGTAGATGAATGTAGAAAATCAGCCAGAACAGTTTTAAAAAATGGAGTAGATTGTGTAAAGATAATGGCAACTGGAGGTGTAACAACTGATGGAGTTGAGCCAGGTTCACCACAATTAACTTTGGAAGAAATGAAGGCTGCTGTAGATGAAGCTGTAAAAGCAGGTAAAATAACTGCCACACATGCACAAGGAAGAACTGGTATAAAAAATGCAGTGCTTGCAGGAATTACCTCTATAGAACATGGTGTTTATTTAGATGATGAAATAATTGATTTGATGCTTGAAAGAGGAACTTACTTAGTTCCAACCGTGGCTGCACCGTATTTTATTCTAAATGCAGGAAAAGAAAGTGGAATAACTGAGGCTACTCTTAGAAAGTGTGAGATTGTTGCCATTCCACACAAGGAGTCATTCCTAAAAGCATACAAAAAAGGCATTAAAATTGCAGTTGGTTCTGATGCAGGAACTTCTTATAATGAGCATGGGAAGACATACTATGAAATGAAACTAATGTCAGATTATGGTATGGATAATATGGACGTAATAGTTGCGGCTACAAAAACAGCATCTGAACTTTTAAGAGTTGATAAAAATTATGGAACTTTAGAAAAAGGAAAGAAAGCAGATGTTATAGTTGTAAATGGAAATCCAATAGAAGATATAGATGTACTTGCAGATGTATTAGCAGTATTTAAACTTGGTAAAAAAGTTAGATAAATAAAAAATTAGATAAGTAATATGAAAAAAAGAGTGTCTAAAGGGATTTTTAAATAATTATAGACACTCTTTTTTATTAGTAATAATTAAATTTTTTATACTTTATAAAATGGATGTTATTCTATATTTAGATATAGTTCTTTAAAATTATTCTATGCAATATAATCTATAGAATCTACACATACAAAGTATATTCTTGAGTCATTAGAGTTTCCAAGTACTAGAACATCATTTTTCTTTCCTATAACTTCAACACCAGTTAGAACTAAACTACCAGCTACTACAGTAACTTGATTATTTATATTGGACATATAAAGATTATCAAGGATACCTTTATTACAACAACAATCGTCACAATCACAGTTACAATTGCATTCTTTGTAATGTTTTTTGTCAAGATAGTAACCTAAAGATGCTACGAAATCTTCGTAATCTGCAGGTGTAACATTAAAGGCAACAGCTTTAAGATTACATAATGATGCTAAATCTACATTTGTTAGTGGGTTAACTGTAGAAATTATATAATCAATTATATCATCAAGTATTGAATTTAATATAGCTCCAAGGTCTATAGTAGCAGGAACTGCTGCCTCTATAAGAGTAACTAGTTCAGATACTCCTGGAATAGTACCAATTGAAGTAACTAATCCTCCAAGTGTCAAAGGAACAGGCTTAGGATAATACAATTGACCAGATATATCTATTAAATCACAGTTACAAGCTGAAAATCTTTCAAAAGTACCATTAAGTCCAGATAAATTATCTTTTGGAGGTATTGAATAATCTATACCTACTAAATAAGCACCAACGATAAAGAAATCTGAAATAAAAGCAAATTGATTGAAATTTACAAAAGGTCTTAGAGCATCATATCTTAGAAGTTCTAATGCCTCTCTCATGCTTTTTTTACAACAACATTGTTTCATTTTAGGTTCTTTATATTTATTTGGGTAATTATAGTATCTATCAGCTACTTGATAATTTTCATAGTATCTTTCATTTGTATTTGGATAATCTTCTTCGTATTCCTGAGTAAATCTAAAGTCCTCTCTACATTTATTATTTTCCATTAAATACACTCCTTTTATATTTTGATTTAAATGTATAGATAATTGAGTTTATCTATATAGTAATATTATATTTATTATGTAAAAAAATGTTACAAAAGGTATTATAAAATAATAAAAAATAATAATTTGTCAGATGAGGTTATAAACTCTTATGAATAATCTATTTTAAAATAAAAAACTGTGTATAAAAAAGGTTTATATGTTATATTTATATAAATATATTTGTAAAAGAGAAAGGAGTAATTCGATAAATGATTGAGGTAGATAAATTGTGCAAGTCTTTTACAAGAGTTGTGAAAGATGATAAGAATAAAAATTCAATAAGAAAGTTAAAGAAAATAAAAACTAGAAAAGAAGAATTTTTTGCTGTAAACAATGTTTCATTTAAAGTTGTAGAAGGTGAAATTGTTGGAATATTAGGTCCAAATGGTGCAGGAAAGACAACATTACTTAGAATGTTAGGTGGTATATTGACACCAACATCAGGAAGTATAAATATTTCTGGATATGATTATTCAATAGATAGAAATTCAGCAAAAAAAGAAATAGGGTATCTATCTGGAAATACAAAGCTATATGGAAGGCTTTCTCCTAGAGAACTTCTAACAACTTTTGCAAACCTATATGAAATGTCAAAAGAAGAGATAGAAGAATCAATTGAAAATGTTGTAAAAATAATGGATATGAGTGAATTTATAGACAATAGAATTGACAATTTATCAACTGGTCAGACTCAAAGAACATCTATAGCTCGTTGCTTAATACATTCTCCTAAAGTATACATTTTTGATGAGCCGACGTTAGGGCTGGATGTTTTAAGTAGTGCATCCATAATAGATTTTATGAAGAATGAAAAATTAAGGGGTAAAACTGTTCTTTATTCAACTCATTATATGGAAGAAGCAGAAACTTTATGTGATAAGATTTTTATGATTCACAATGGGAAAATAATTGCATCAGGTACACCACAGAGTTTAAAAGAGGAATCAGGAGTAAATAATTTAAGAGATGTATTCATAAAACTTGCTAGAAGGGAGGAGATTTAAATGAGAAGTAAGATTGTAAAATACATATTTAAAAAGGAAATGTTAGACATATTAAGAGATAAAAAGACGTTGTTTATGATGATTGTTGTACCACTTCTTTTATATCCTTTGCTTATGTTATTAATGATTCAGGTAATGAACATGTCTGCAAATAGTATGAATAGCAAGGACATTAATATAGCTTTTAATAATAAACCCAATAAGGTATTAGTATCTATGATTGAAGACGATAATTTAGAAAAAGATACTAAAGACAAAAATACTTCAAATGATAAAGGTAAAATAAGAGTGTTAGATGTGGATAACTATAAAAAGTCATTAGAAGAAAATAAAATTGATGCTTATATAAAAATAGAAGAAAAAAAATCATCTACAAGTTATCAAATATATATGAATTCTTCTCAAGAAAATTCTTCTAATGCAGTAAAAAGAATTGAAACTGTTTTAGATAAATACAAAAGATTTACTATAGAGAAAACTTTATCTGAAAAAGGATTAGATGTACAAGCTACTTTAGAACCAATAACATATAGCACTGTAGATGTTGCAAAGACGGAAGAAGTGGCAGGATACTTTTTAGGGCAGATATTGCCATTCATATTAATAATAGGAGTTTTACTTGGTTCAATATATCCAGCAATAGATGTTATGGCTGGAGAAAAGGAAAGAGGCACACTAGAAACTTTATTTACACTTCCAATATCAAATTTAGAACTAGTTATGGGAAAATACATGGCAGTTTCTCTTAGCGCAATAGTAACAGCAATTTTAAACATTTTATCTATGGGACTGACTATGGCGTTTATTTTAGTTAGTGGAGGTCTTAGCAGTCAGTTTGGTTTTGGAAATTTTAATTATGGAGATTTAGTCTTGCCAATTATAACTACTTTAATTTGCATATGTCTATTTTCGATGGTAGTTTCAGCAATAAGTATGTGTGTATGTTCACTAGCAAAAAGTTTTAAAGATGCTCAAAACTACATAACACCTCTTATGTTAATTATTATGATACCATCATATGTTTCTATGATACCAAATATAGTATTAGATAGGGTAACAGCTGTAATACCTGTGGTAAATATATCTCTACTTATAAAAAGTGTATTATCTTTTAAAAGTGATTTAAATTTAATAGCTTTAGTTTTAGCGTCAAATGTAGCTTTTGTCATATTGGCAATCATATTACTATCTAAGATGTTCAATTCTGAGGAAATACTTTTTGGTAATAGTAAGAGTTTTTCTTTCTTAGAGAAAAGAAGTAACATAAAAAAAGGGTCTATACCAACTGTGAGTGATGGTGTTATTTTATATGCAGTAGGATTAGTTCTATTGATTTATGTTGGTTCTCTAGTGCAAATTAAATTTGGTATGGCAGGTATTATAATGACACAATTTATGATAATTTCTTTGCCATTAGTATTTGCATACTATATAAAAGCTGATTTTAAAGAAGTATTTAGCTTGAAAGTTCCTAAATTGAAGCACATATTTGGGAGCATTGTTCTTTGGATTGGTGGATATATACTTATTATGATTATAACACAGCTAATTTTATTTTTATTCCCTCAAAGTATGGAGGTCGCTGAAAGTTTAAATAAGGCTCTTTTTATGAAAAATAGTTTTTTATTGAATTTACTCGCAATAGCTTTATTACCAGCTATATGTGAAGAAATGTTCTTTAGGGGATTTATATTTTTTTCATTTAGTAAATCAAAGGATAAAAATAAGTCTGTTAAGCTGGCTATAATATGTAGTGGGATATTATTTGGTATCATGCATATGGATTTTATTAGAATAATTCCAACATCAATACTGGGTATTATATTTGCATACAGTGTATATAAATCTGGTTCAATATTTGTATCAATGTTATTGCATTTTTTGAACAACAGCGTAGCAGTTATAGTAAATCATTATACAAGTGGAAATATAGCCAATTTGTATAAGTTTATTGAAGTTGATTTTTCGAACTTAAATGTACTTAAATTTGTTTTAATTCTCTTAGTAAGTTTTATATTAGTTCTGTTAGGGGTAAGAGTTCTATATAGAAAGTATTTAAGAAATTAAATATAGATTTAATATATATATTAAAATTGATAAGCACTAAAGTATATAAATATATCTTATATATAAAATACTTTAGTGCTATTTTATATATTTTATTTATGTGAAATAATAAATGGTTTTTGTTTTAGAAATTTAACTTGGACACTATTTGAGTTAGTTATTTATAAAAATTAATAACTAATTTGTCGAAATAATTGTAATAAGAAAAAATGAAAAAATAAAGTATGAATATGTTGCAAATACTGCGTTTTGCTAAAAAGTAGTCATTTCTTGTAAAATGGATAATTTATATTTATTTTAATTTTGTAAAATTTTCTGCTACTATAATTATAGGATGTAGCATATTAGTTGTCTTTTCTATTGATTTATACATTTCATATCGGTATAATAGAAAATAAATTGGATTATTTTGGTATATAATTATTTATAAAAAATGCTTATTTTTCTTTAAATTATCTGAAAATTTTTATTTTTATATTATAATTTTATTATTTTCTTTTCAAAATTATCCATTTTACAAGAAATGGAAACTTTTAAGATATACTTGTTTGCTAATAAATTATAATTAAATAGAGGTGTTTTAATGGGAGGAAACTTTTATGAGGAATTTACAAAAAAAATTAATGTTTTTTTTATTTATTTGTATAATTTTACAAATTATATATACAACACCAGTCTATTCTTTACACGAACTTTATAAAAACAACTCTATAAATAACTTTGAATCTATTATATTTAATAATCATTTTATTAGCAAATATGCGTTACAGATAATATTTACTATGACTATAGTATGTATAATACTTATCGTATATATAATATATGACAAATTAAATTTTAGAATTAAATTGCAAAAGACAGCATATACGGATAGTCTTACAGGAGCAAATAATATAGATAAATTTTTGATTGATACTAACAAAATATTATGTAAAAATACTCAAGCAAAATATGCTTTACTGTATATAGATATTGACAAATTTAAATATATAAATGACTTATTTGGATATGAAGTTGGAAATGAAATTTTACGGAATTTAACGAAGATTATTAAGAATAATACATTTGAAGAAGAAATGTTTGCGAGAATATCAGCTGATAATTTTACTGTAATTATGAAATACATAGAAGAAGAAGATATAACAAATAGGTTAGAGATTATATTTAAAGAATTAGATTTATTTAATAATAGCCAAGAGGAAAAATATAAGCTTGTTTTAAGCTGTGGAATCTATTTTATACTTCCAGAAGATAGAGATGTCAACTCGATAATAGATAGAGCTAATATAGCTCATAAAATGGCAAAAGGAGGACATAAAAGTTCCTATGCATTTTATGATAATAAGATTCATGACCAAGAGATAAAAGAAAAAGAGATGGAAAACACAATGTTTTCAAGTTTAGAAAATAAAGAATTCATTGTATACTTGCAACCTAAGATAGAACTTAATACAGGAGAGATACAAGGCTCAGAAGCACTTGTTCGATGGAAAAGTCCTGATAAAGGATTAATACCTCCAAATGAATTTATCCCATTTTTTGAAAAAAACGGTTTTGTCATAAATTTAGATTTATATGTGCTTGAAGAAGTATGTATGCAGCTTAGAAGATGGATTAATACAGGCATAAATCCAGTGACCATTTCAGTTAATGTTTCAAGAATACATTTATATTGTAATAATTTCATAGAAACATATAAAAATATAATTGATAAATATGAAATACCCGCAAAGTATATAGAGCTTGAATTAACAGAGAATATTATATTTGATAATTTTGATATTTTAATTGATATAATGAATAATTTAAAAGAAATAGGATTTTTAATATCTATGGATGATTTTGGTTCAGGATACTCATCATTAAATATGCTAAAAGAAATTCCTATGGATATTTTAAAGCTTGACCAAAAATTTATTATGGAAACTTATAATAGTAATAGAAGTAAAATAATTGTTACTAAAGTAGTAGAAATGGCAAAAGAGTTAGGTATGAAAGTAATATCAGAAGGGGTTGAGACAGAAGAACAATTTGAACTTCTAAAGGAAGTAAAATGTGATATGGCACAGGGATATTTGTTTGGAAAACCAATGCCAATTGAAGAATTTGAAAAATTGATTGTGTCCAGTTCAACAAAAGAATAGTTAATTTATCTTATAAAAAATTTAATAAATTGCATAAAAAATGAACTCTAGTATAGTGTTCATTTTTTTATGAGCTTTTTTATAAATTTGCTCAAAAGTAGTTGACATATAAACTGTATTATTATATTATTGTATTAAGTTATTAATACAATAATATAATAAGGAGGTATGAACATGGAGTGGGAACTTGATAATAATAAACCTATATATATACAATTAGTAGAACATTTAAAACTAAAAATAATTTCAGGAGAAATTAAAGTAGGTTCTAAACTAGAAACAGTGAGAGCACTTGCAGAAGATGCAGAAGTCAATCCAAATACAATGCAAAAAGCTCTAACAGAACTTGAAAGACAAGGCTTAGTTTATAGTCAGAGAACTAAAGGAAGATTTGTAACAGATGACAATGAAAAAATAAAAGCAATGAAAGAGGAAATAGCTAATGTGGAGATAAATACATTAAAGGAAACTCTAGAAAAGCTTGGATATGATAAAGATGAAATGCTAAAACTTATTACAGAAAATCTGAAAGGGGAATTATAAGATGGATAAAAATATAAATAATATTTCTCAAGATGGAATAGTTGAATTTAAAAGTGTAAATAAAGGCTATGGAACTAAGAATGTTTTGAAGAATATCGAGTTGAAGATACCAAAGGGCAAAATAGTTGGATTGTTAGGACCTAATGGAAGTGGCAAAAGTACAATGATTAAGTTAATGAATGGATTATTACAGCCTGATAATGGTGAAATTATGATAAATGGAATGAAACCATCAATAGAAACTAAAAAAATAGTTTCATATTTACCAGAAAGAACTTATTTAAATGATTGGATGAAGGTATCAGATTTACTTAAGTTTTTCTATGATTTTTATAGTGATTTTGATGTTAGAAGAGCAAATGAGATGATTAAGAGTTTAGATATTAATGTAAATGAAAGGTTAAAGACAATGTCTAAAGGAACTAAAGAAAAAGTTCAACTTATCTTAGTAATGTCAAGAAATGCAAGCATATATATATTGGATGAACCTATTGGAGGTGTTGACCCAGCTGCAAGGTCATATATACTTAAGACTATATTAAAAAATTATTCTGAAGATAGTACTTTACTGATTGCTACTCACTTAATCAGTGAAATAGAAAATATATGTGACGAGGTAATATTCATATCAAAAGGAGAGATAGTATTACAAGGAGATGTTGAAGCAATAAGAGAAGAAAAAGGGAAATCTATAGATGCATTATTTAGGGAGGAATTCAAATGTTAGGTAAATTATTAAAATATGAGTTAAAAGCAAGTGGAAGAACATTCATACCATTATATATAGCCATATTGATAGTAGCTGTATTTAATGGAATATTTATAAATACAAATATATTTCAGATACAAGGAATAGGAATACTGATATTAACAAGTCTTTTTATGGCATTAGGAGTTTTAACTGTTGTAGTTACAATTCAAAGGTTTAGAAAAAATCTTTTGGGGGATGAAGGTTATTTAATGTTCACTCTTCCTGTTAGCACTAGTTCACTTATATTGTCTAAATGCATAACAGCACTTATATATGCTGTGCTTAGTTTTATAGTTGTAGTATTCACTTTTGGAGTACTTATGCTTTCTAGTGCTTCTGGAATTCTCTTACCTGAAATTTTAGAGTTGTTTAATACTGGTTTTAAATTGATTTCTGAAAACTTTTTAGATATTTTATTATTAGTAGTAGCAATGTTTATTTCATATTTATCATTTATTTTGTTATTATATACATCACTTTCAATGGGACAATTGCCAAAATTTAATAAGCATAGAAATATAGTTGCATTTGCTTCTTTTATAGCTATAAATATAGTAATATCAACTATTAGAGATGTAGTTGCAAGAGCTTTGCCAAATGAAAATACGACATATCATATTTATCAAAGTCCTCATTTTATGCTTGCAATACTTGGTAGCATTGCAGTTGTGGTAATACTATTTTTCGCTACAAAATTTATATTAGATAAAAAATTAAATTTAGAATAAATATTTTTATAGGGAGCCATCTTTTGAGTAATATTAAAAGATGGCTCTTATTATTTATATAGTTAATTCATATATAAAATATGAATAAATCTTTATTTCTAGTTAAATATGTACATATATTGTATAATGAGATTGTATGTTAAATTTGAAGTAAATAATTGTATACTTGATGTGAGTAATATCAAAAAAATTTAAAGATATATAGATTTGAGGGAGAAAATATGAAAAGTTATACAAAGGCTAAGTGGAGTGTTTGGGGTATAGTTACATTTTCATTTGTTTTAGTCTTATTTTTAAGGATGTCAACAGCTGTTGTTTCAGATAATTTAGCAAATGAATTAGATTTTAATTCTATACAAATTTCAAATATAGCATCCTTTTGCCTATATGCATATGCATTTATGCAAATACCTGCAGGAATTTTAATTGATAAATATGGACCAAGAAAGATTAGTAGTCTTGGAATAATAATGGCAAGTTTAGGAACAATTTTATTTGGATTGATTCAAAATATAGAATTAGCATATATTTCTCGTATAATTGTAGGGGCAGGAACATCAGTAATATTACTTTGTATTTTAAAAATTCAAGGGAGATGGTTTAATAAATCAGAATTTGCTTCTGCAACAGCTAAATTTTCATTTGTAGGGAATTTAGGAGGAGTTCTTGCAACTTTTCCACTTGTGTTTCTGTCTGAACTTGTTGGTTGGAGAAATTCATTTTTATTAATAGGTATAATTGGTGTTGTAATTGGATGTTTTATGTATATTATTGTTAGAGATACACCAAGAGAGTATGGATTTAATGTAGATATAGATTCTTATAAAGAGTCAGAAAAGATTAATGTTATTGATGGAATCAAGTCTGTTATAAAGAATAAATCAACGTGGTATAACTCAATGATAATGTTCTCTTTTGTAAGTCTGACAAGTGCATTTACAAGTCTATGGGGAGTAAGATATATAATGGATGTTTATGGAGTGAGTAAGAGTTTTTCTGCATTTATAGTATCATTTTTTACATATGGATTTATATTTGGTTCAATAATTATGGATTTTGTATTTGCTAAAATAAGGCCTAGTAAGTTTAATATAATAAAATATGGAGCAATAATAGATTTGTTTATATGGCTTGTAATTGTAGTTGTATACCAAGTAAAACCACCAATTGTGGTTTTACCAATATCATTTTTTATTATGGGATGTATAGTTATGTCACATCTACAGGTTTTTAACGATGCGAAGTATAAAAATAAAGAAATTTATTCTGGACTGGCAACTAGTGTTATTAATACTTTTGAATTTATAGGAAGTGGCATTATTAATTTGATTATAGCCATCTCTTTACAAGTAAATTCATACAATATAGTTGATGGATATAAAAGAGGCTTTGTAGTATTTATAGTACTAAGTATTATAACTATAGTGTCATCCCGTATAGGAGTAAAAAATGACGATTTCAAGACTCTATAGTATTTTATTAATTAGTTTAATTTAGCATTATATTTTGCATATAACAAAGAGCGTATATTTATTTTAGATGTATAATTGGAATATAAATCTTGTTTACTATGTTTAAATGGTATTGTATTATATTAAATAGAAAATAAGAACTTTAAACTATAATATTGGTTCTAAAATATAATGTAAGGAGCTTTTTATGGACACGACAAAAATAGATGATATAAGCAAGTTAGATTTAAATAATCTAGATATTAATAAGATGGATATGGGAGGTATAATGGAAAGCCTATTAGAATGGGCCACTACAAGTGGAGTAAAGCTTATAATAGGTGTACTTATACTTTCTATTGGATTTAAAATAATAAAAAAATTTGTAAACCATGTTATGTTATTGCTTGGGAAAAAAGATATTGATTTGACTTTAAGAAAGTTTTTGAAATCTCTTCTTTTGAGTGTACTTAAAGTTGCTGTCATAATAATTGTTCTAGAATATTGGGGAATGAGTTTATCTAGTTTTGCTGCAGTGATAGCATCAGCAGGGGTAGCAGTAGGTTTAGCATTACAAGGTAGTTTATCAAATTTTGCTGGAGGATTTATTATACTTTTGATTAGACCTTTTAAAGTAGGAGATTACATAGAAGCAGCAGGCCATGGAGGAACAGTTGAACAAATAGGACTTTTTTATACACAATTGGTTACTCCAGATAATAAGCAGATACTTATACCTAATGGTTCTGTATCAAATGATAGTCTAATAAACTATTCATCAAAGAATACTAGACGAGTTGATTTAACCTTTAGTGTAGGATATGAAGATGATATATTGCATGTTAGAAGAGTTCTTAAAGAGATTGTTAATAATCATAAATTAATAATAAATGAACCAGAACCATTTATAGGGATAGTAGAACATGGAGATAATGCTATTAAATTTGCAGTTAGAGTTTGGTGTAAGACAGAAGATTATTGGACAATTTATCTTGATTTACTAGAAGAAGTTAAAGTTAGATTTGATGAAGAAGAAATTACAATTCCTTATCCTAAAATGGATTTAACATTAAAAGAATTAAAGCGAATTTAATTATTTAATTATGGTGTTTAAATTGAAGAATATCATATAGATATATTTATAGAATTTATAAAAAATTAATAAGTATTGTTATTTTATAAGTAAAAATATAAAAAAATGGGAGTGTCTCAAAATGAACTTTTTAGTTCATGAGGCACTCTTTTTGCATGAAATCAAATATATTTTTATTATTTCAACAATGAAAAAGAGGCTTATCTCTATTTTGAGAAAGTAGCATTTTTTACGTAACTTTGATTTTAATAAATATAAATTTTAAAGTTTTAAAATTACTAAAATAGGAGGAATTTTTAATATAAAAGGGTAAATAAAGGGTTTAGAGGGCATAATATAGAATAAATTAATTATTTAAGGAGGATTTTTATGTGTAAAAAAACGTATTTATTAGTGGTAGGTATACTTATAGCAGGTTTATTAACTGCATGTAGTGGGAGTCCAAATACAGATTCAGGACAATCACAAGATAATACAAAGAAAGAGACAAATGCTTCAAATAGTGCTTTAAAAGATGAAAAAAATAATGAAAATTTAATGGAACAAGATTTTAAAGTACCGTACACAGATGCAATAAACATATTTAAAGATAAATATAAGGATGCTGACATAGTAGATTTAAGTCTTGAAAGAGATTTAAATAAATTTGTTTATACTGTTGAAGGTGTAGACGATAATAATGAATATAAGATGAAAATAGACGCTAATACAAAAGATGTACTGCAAGATAAAACAGAAAAATTGGATTCAGAAGATTTAAATGGAGTTGCTAGAAAAGAAAAATTAGATTTAAATGACATAATAACACCTCAACAAGCTATGGAAATTGCATTAAAAGAACAAAATGGAATAGTGAAAGAATGGAGTTTAGATAAAGATTTAGATGTTACTTTTTATAAAGTAAGAATAGATAAAGATAAAAATGAATATGACATAAAGGTAGATTCTAAAAATGGAACTATATTAGAGGTAGAAAAAGAAGATTAGAAGTTTTAGATTACTTTTAAAATAATTTCTTTTTTGAATAAAATTTGTTTAAAATATAACAAGCAGGGTATAAAAAGATTAAATAACTATTTTAGGAGGAGTACGGTATGTCATTGAAATCACTAAAAATAAAAGAAAATTTATATTGGGTAGGTTCGCTTGACCCTGATTTAAGAGTATTTGACATAATTATGTATACACCTTATGGAACTACTTATAATTCATATGTATTAAAAGGGACAGAAAAAACAGTTTTATTTGAGACAGTTAAAGATAAGCATTTTGACAATTATATTGAAAGATTAAATGATTTAAATATAGATTTTGAAAAAATAGACTATATTGTTATAAGTCATACTGAACCAGACCATGCAGGAAGTGTTGAAAAGCTTTTGGATTTAGCTAAAAATGCAAAAGTAGTAGCTTCAGAAACTGCAATTAAATATCTTAAGGAAATCGTAAACAAAGACTTTGAATATGTTGCAGTTACAGATGGAGATACATTATCACTTGGAGATAAAACTTTAGAATTTTTCTCTGTACCTATGCTTCATTGGCCAGATACTATATACACATATATAAAAGAGGATAAAACCCTTGTAACATGTGATTCATTTGGTAGTCATTATAGTAATGATAAGATAGTAAATACACTTGATGAAAATGAAGAAAAGGATTACTTAGATGCTTTGAGATACTATTATGATTGTATAATGGGACCATTCAAACCATCTATGGTAACTGCTATAGAAAAGATAAAAGATTTAGATATAGATACTGTATGTCCAGGTCATGGTCCAGTATTAACTGAAAATCCTAAAAAAATTATAGACCTTTATTATAATTGGAGTGTAAATGAACAAATAAAGTTAGAAAAAGAAGTTACAATTTGTTATGTTTCTGCACATGGATATACAAAGATTATGGCAGAAGCTATAAAATCATATATTGAAAAAAATAGCAATTATAAAGTAAATTTATTTGATGTAATCGAGCATAAGCAAGAAGAGATTCTAGCAAAAATAGCAGTATCACAAGGTGTATTATTTGGAACACCAACAATATTAGGAGATGCATTAAAGCCTATTTGGGATATATTAGTGTCCTTAAATCCAGTTCTTCATGGTGGAAAAGTTGCTTCAGTATTTGGCTCATATGGATGGAGTGGAGAAGGTATCGAAAATGCTATGGAGAGAATAAATCAGCTTAGAATGACAGCGGTAAAACCTTTTGCTGTTAACTTTAAACCATCAAGTGAAGAGATTGATAAATTACATTCTTATACAGGTAAATTTTTAGATAAGTTAAATTCTACTTTTGGAAGTAAAAAGAAGACTAAGAAATTTAAGTGTGTAATTTGTAATGAAGTATTTGAAGGGGATAGTGCTCCTAGTGTATGCCCTGTGTGTGGAGCTAAGGAAGACCAATTTATAGAAATTGAAGAAGATGAAGTTACTTTTAGAAAAGATACTGATGAATACTTTGTGATAGTAGGAAATGGAGCAGCTGGTTTTTATGCAGCAGATGCCATAAGAAAAAGAAATAAAACTTGTAAGATAACTATGATTTCTAATGAAGAAGAGTTAACTTACTATAGACCTGCACTTTCTGATGGTATAAATGAAGAACTTGGTTCAGATTTCTATATGGAAGATAAAGCTTGGTATGACGAAAACAATATAGTAGTGATATTAGGAACAAATGTAGATAAATTAGATGAAGTAAATAAAACTATTATAGTGAATGATGGAGCTATTAAATTTGATAAGCTTGTAATAGCTACAGGAAGTAGAAACTTTATACCACCAATTAAAGGTCATGATTTAGAAAATGTGTTTACTCTTAGAAATATAAAAGATTTATATAGTGTGAAGGAAGCACTAGAAAAATCTAAGAAAGTTGTAGTAATTGGTGGAGGTTTATTAGGACTTGAAGCTGCATGGGAATTTAGATTGAAAGGTTTAGAAGTAGTAGTAGTTGAAGCAATGGATAGTATATTATCAAAACAGCTTGATAAAGAAGGCAGTAAAATATTAGAACAATGTGTAAGAGATACAGGAATAGATGTAAGACTAGGTGTAGCAGTTGATGGTATTGAAGGTGATGGAAAAGCTCAAAAAGTTATATTTAAAGACGGAGATAGTATCGATTGTGATATGGTAGTATTTTCAATTGGTGTAAGAGCAAACACTCAAATGGTTCAAGATACATCTGTAAAAGTTGACAGAGGTATTGTTGTAGATAAGACATTACAGACAACTATTAAAGATATATATGCTTGTGGAGATGTTGCACAAGTGGAAAATACTAGTTTAGCAATATGGCCATCTTCAGTAGAAATGGGAAAAATAGCAGGAGCAAATGCAAGTGGAGATAATTTGACATTTGAAAGTGATGTATATCCAGTTTCATTAGATGCAATGAATGTAAAAGTATTTAGTATTGGTAATATACAAAATTTTGATAAAGAAATTTCATCAAAAGATGAAGGAAAAAGAATATATAAAAAATTATTCATGAAAGAAGGCTCATTAGTAGGAGCTATACTTATAAATGATTTAAGTTGTACTGTTAAATTGATAAGATTAATATCTGAAAAAGGTGATTTTGAGGATATTATGAAGGCAGATATACTATAATTTAAATATACCAGAACAAAAAGTCTTAAAATATGACAATTCATATTTTAAGACTTTTTTGTTATAATATATAATAAAATAATTATACATTAACTGTAAATTTATATAGATTGTTTATTTTTTAATATTAGATTCATTTTTTTAGATTGGTATATAATAAAAACATGCAGTATATAATAATAGTTAAAGTTAAAAAAGGGGAAAAGCAGTATGCAGTATATACAAGAATTACTTGATTTGACTCAAAATTATTGGGCATTAGCCACAATAATTGGTTTGTTAAGTGCATTTATAGAAAGTTTTATACCAGCCCTACCGCTTGTGGCTATAGTTACAGCAAATGCTGCAATACAAGGATTATTGCTTGGATGTTTGTTATCTTGGATTGGCTCAGGTCTTGGGACAACTTCATTATTTTTATTAATAAGTAGGTTTAATGATAGCAAGCTTTTTAATAAGCTGAGAAATCGTAAAACTGAGAGAGCGATAAGTTGGATGGATAAACAGGGATTTAAGTTATTATTTATAGCGTATGCCTGTCCATTTATGCCTGGTTGTTTAGTTACTATCGCATCAGCTTTTGGCAAAAAAGATGTAAAAGATTTTGTACCAGCAATGTTAGCAGGGAAATTTGTAATGTTTATAGTGATAAGCTATGTAGCAAGTGATATAGAGGGCTTTATAACAAGTCCTTTAAAGATAGCATCATTTATATTATTGGTGTTTTTGTCATGGAAGATTGGAAATAGAGTAAATAAAAATCTTGAAAATCATAATTATGATTTTCATCATAAAAAACATCACAATGACAGAGATAATAAAAAGATTTAACTTGTTCAAAATAAAAAGTATCTTAGAATGATTTAGTACTTAATCATTCTAAGATACTTTTTATTTTTTTGTGTATTAAGATATAAAATTTTTTATGACTCCTGTAAGGTAAAATATACAAAACTTATTTGTACTTAGTTTGAAATATTGTTATTTGTTATTTATACGACTATAATAAAATATAAAATTGATATCCAATCAAAAAAATAACTATGAAGTTTAATAGCTTAGATATGAATTTTTCTGTTTTTGAGTTAGTTTTTATAGGGAGTAAAGAAATGTTTATGGTAATGGGATAAAACAGTTCAATACCTTCTTTAGTAATAAGGTCAAGACACAGGTGAGATAGATATCCTATTACAAATCCACTGGACAAACATGAAAAAACTATATTGTTACTAGTGAAGATTGTCAAAGATTTAAAAAAACTATAAATAAGTAATAAGGCAATTAGACTATGAGTAAATCCTCTATGTCTAAACTTGCTTCCAAATAATTTGTAGATTAATATAAATTTTTTACTTATGTAAGAACCTCTCATATCTATATCTGGAAACAAAGAACCTAAATATGCAAAGTAAATATAAACTATAATCAATACTATTTTATATGCAATATCATATTTAACTAGATATATATTGTTTATTAAGGGGAGTATCAAAAGTGCAAATATATAGCCTCCCCTTTCATGTGTTTCTTTTATCATATAAAAATCCTCCTGAATCGTCACTATAAACATTATACTGGTAAATTTAGACTATCTTTTATTATATTATATAGCAAACATAAGTTTTTTTCAAAAGGATTTTAATATTTAATTAATCTTGAGATTTTAAATTTTTATAATTTTCTAAAGCGCCATTCCAATTTACTACATTGAACCAGTTGTCAATGTATTCATTTCTTCTATTTTGATACTTTAAATAGTAAGCATGCTCCCAAACATCAAGACCTATTATAGGAGTTAGGTTTTTACTTATAGGGCTATCTTGATTTGGAGTAGTCATAATAGATAATTTACCATCTTTAGTAGCTACAAGCCAAGCCCAACCAGAACCAAAAACATCTAAAGCAGCTTTTTGGAATTCTTTTTTAAAGTTTTCAAAAGAACTAAAATCTCTGTCAATAGCTTCTTTTAAAGATTCAGAAGGTATAGTTTTTTCAGGAGTCATTATATCAAAAAAGAATTTGTGATTATAAGCACCACCTGCATTATTTCTTACTGTTGTAGCAATATCTTTAGGCAAAGAGTCTAAATTTTGCAACAATTCACATAAAGAGTAATTATAAAGCTCAGGATATTTTTCAAGAGCAGCATTTAATTTATCAACATAAGCTTGATAGTGTTTATCATGATGCAATTTCATAGTTTCTTTATCTATATAAGGTTCAAGTGCATCATATGCATAAGGTAACGGTTTAACCTTAAATTTGTTATTTTCAGGTGTAAAAGCAAATGAAGTTATACACTGTGAAATTATAAATAAAGACATAATAACTGGTATTATCATTTTTTTCTTCATAAAAATCACCTCCTAATATAGTATTTCTAGAAATAAAAAAAATATGAAAGATTAACATATAATTTATAAAAACTTAATAGTAATTTCGTTTTAAATTGAATAAGTTTTGAAGTCAAAGACAAAACTATGAAATATAGAATAAGACCAAAAGTCAGGAAGGAATTTTGATGATATGGATGGCAATATTTCAATTTATTATAAAGGAGATATATCTAAAAAAGAAAATATTAAATTTAAAATAAAAGAATCCGTAAATAATATAAATAATACAAGAATTTCTAGTAGGATAGAGTCTAAAGATGAGGAAAAAACTTTTAATTTTGAGAGATTTAATGTAATCAATGTTATTTATGGAAATAAACCATTTGAAAAAGATGGAAAAGTTATTGTTTTTAATGGAAATATATATAATTGTCATGAAATAAAAGAAGAATTAATTAAAAAAGGACACAATTTTACTACAGATGATGATATTGAAATCTTATTAGCATCTTATATAGAATTTGGTAAAAATTGTGTACATAAGATTAAGGGAATGTTTAACTTTATAATCTATGATAGAGAAAATGAAAGTATATTTGGAGCAAGAGACTTATTTGGGATAAAACCACTTTATTATATAAATAAGGAAAAAGCAATAATTTTTTCTTCAGAGTATAAGTTTATACTTGAATATATGAAAAATTTAAATATAAATGATAGAAGTTTACAAAGTTATTTTTCATTTCAGTATGTACTTCCTGAAGATACTATGATACAAGGAATAAGGCTGATACCAGCAGGTCACTATTTTAGGGTAGAAAATGGCATACTATCTTTAAAGAAATATAACAAACTTGAATTTAGAAGTAGTACTAAATTTTTTTATAATAAAAATCACTTAGGCAATAGAGATGTGAGTGAGGAAGATGTAAGAAATGTGGTAGTAGATTCAATAAGAAATCATATGGAAGATAACAAAGCAATTGGAACATTTCTGTCTGGTGGAATAGATTCATCTATTATAACCACTGTAGCTTCACAAATTAATCCAAATATAAAATCTTTTTCTGCAGGTTTTAATGTTAAGGGATATAGTGAGTTGGAAGTAGCAAAGAAAACAGCTGATAAGTTAGGTATAGAAAATATACAGATTAATATAACTCAAGATGAATATATAAAAGCATTACCAAATGTAATTTATTCCTTGGATGACCCCGTAGCAGACCCTTCAGAAGTAGGTCTTTATTTATTAATTAAAGAAGCCAGCAAACATGTTAAAGTAGCTCTGTCTGGAGAAGGTGCAGATGAATTATTTGGAGGATATAATATATATAAGGAATATAATAGTATGAAATCAGTTGTAAACTCACCCACTTATATTAAAGGTATGTTAGGAAGAGTTTCAGAATTTATGCCAAACATCAAAGGAAAAAATTATCTTTATAGAGCTACAACGCCATTAGAAAAAAGATATATAGGAAATGCAAAGATTTTTGAAAATAGCGAAGTAAAAAGATTCTTTTTTAAGTATAAAGAGAAGTATATATATGAATATTTGTTGTCTAATTTGTATAGAGAAGCACAAAAAAATAACTATGATTATATAAGTAAAATGCAACACATAGATATAAACACGTGGCTTCAGGGTGATATACTTCAAAAAGTGAGTAAACTTTCTACATCTGAGCAACTTGAAGTTAGGGTTCCATTTTTGTATAAAGATGTATTTGATGTCGCAAAAAATTTGAGAACGGAGCAAAAAACAACTAAGAATAATACAAAAATTTTACTTAGAGGGTCATTTAGGGATATAGTTCCAGAACACGTCATTCAAAGAAAAAAATTAGGGTTTCCAACACCAATAAGAGTTTGGTTAAAAGATTCTTTAGGAGATATTGTAAAGGAAACTATTTCTAATTCAAATGTAGATGAATTTATAGACAAAAAATATATAATAAAACTTTTAGATATGCATCTTAAGGGTCATAGAGATAATTCAAGAAAAATATGGACTATATTTACATTTTGTCTATGGCACCAATTATTTATTGAGCATAAAAATATCGAGTATTAATCTTGCTCTTAATATTAGATAGAGGGCGAAAACATACAGTGTTTTCGTCCTCTTGATTATTATAGAGTAGGGCAGGGAAGACTTTGCTTATTCAGTTTACTATTTCAATAAAATTATTGGCAAACATTTTGACAAGATTACTTTCTACTGCTAAATTTAAGTTTTGTCCATCATCATACCCAGCAGAAATCAATCCTAGTAAGTTTCCAAACATATCTAAAAGAGCTCCTCCAGAACTACCACTAGAGATTGGAGCTGTAAATTGTATCATTTGAACTGTTTCAAAATCACGAAAAGCTGAGATAATTCCATCTGAAACTGTATTAAAAAGACCTAAAGGGCTTCCAATTGCAACTATTTTTTGACCTCTTACAGGTTTTTTACTGACTTTAACAGGGATTGGCTTGCATTTTCTATCAACTTTTATCACAGCTAAATCATAATCTGAATGGTATTTTATGATTTGATAAGATGTATAAACTTTATCATCATTTTCAAATCTAACTAAAAATGAATAACCATCATTAACTACATGAAGATTTGTAAGTATATAACCTTCATTATTTATTACTACTCCAGAACCACTCTTAAATGGCTTATCTTCACTATTGCACACAACAATCATAACAACAGAAGCTGATAACTTTGCAAGTTCTTCATAGGAAAGTTCTGCTTCTTTACCCTGTATAGGCTTTTTAGATATCAGATTTATGTTAATAAGTGTGTTTTCGGAGTTAGGCCTATCTGTAGAGGTGTAAGTTTTATTGGTGTTTTTATCATAATTTATATTTGTAATAGGTCTTTCAAAAGGTATCTCTAACATATTTGAATTCTTCCTAGAAAGTTCAAATAGAGTAGAAAATTTTGAACATTCAGGATATAAATCAAGAATATCCTTATGTGGATTTATATATAAAATATCACACCCAAGCTGTGATAAAAAATATAAGAAAAAAAGTTCTTGTCTCTTGATATTTCCAAAATACACTATTTTTGGTGAAATATTAGTTTTTACTTTATTATAAAATAATTTAGGTAGAAAGTATTCTATCCAGCACAAAAGTTTAACTGCAAAGTTTTTGACAATAGAAGGTGTTGAATTTGTCACACTTGTGGAAAATAAATCTAGTGTATTTTTAAATGCAATCTTTTTAGTCCAATCTAAAGTATCATTTTCTATCTTACATGGAAAGTCAATATTATATAAATCCCAACTATTAAATTTAGTTCTATCATAAATCTTAAAAATTTTAAGCATATTATCTGTTTGTGTTTTGTCAAAATTTATGTTTAAGTTGCTAAGTCTAATATAGGGAATTGTAGGATTATTAAAAAAATAAGTATCTATATTTTTAATTTTTTCTATGTACTCATCAATTGAATCGTCAACACCTATATATCGTGTAAAATAGACTTCTTTAATATATGAAGAACTTTTATTTGTATAGCTAGTATTAGACATGAATTCAATTAGAGGTTCATTTGACTTTTTTATTAAAATTTTTAATGGTTTAATAGTACAAAGCATATTTTTTCTCCTATAAAATAAGATGATATAATCTATTATAAAACAACTTAAAACAATATAGTACAATAATTTTGTAGTTTCAAAATAAAATGTGTACTTGTTCATATAAATGATATATAATTACATATTAAACATAGCTTTTACACATTTAATAAAGTATGTAAAATCTATGTAAAAAGTAAGAAATATAAACATATTTTTAATTATATTTTAAAGATATCAAGCAAGTTTTCTTCACAAATGAATAAAAAATGTTATAATATGATTAAAGAAAAAGATAAATAATTAGCAAGATTTGTTTAGCTAAAATTAACAAGGGAGCGATAAATTATGGGTATAACATTATCAAAAGGCCAAAAGGTTGATTTAACTAAAGGAAATCCAGGCCTTAAAAATATTTTAGTAGGTTTAGGATGGGACACTAACAAGTATGATGGTGGATTTGACTTTGATTTAGATACAGCAGCATTTTTAACAGGAGCAAGTGGAAGTGTCACTAATGATGGAGATTTTGTATTTTACAACAATTTAAAACATACTTCTGGAGCAGTTGAACATCTAGGTGATAACAGAACTGGTGAAGGTGATGGAGATGACGAACAAATAGTTGTTGATTTATCTAAGATTCCTGGAGAAATAAGCAAGATTTCTTTTACTGTTACAATTCATGATGCAGCAGAAAGAAGACAAAATTTTGGACAAGTAAGTAATTCCTATATAAGAATAGTAGATAAAGATACAAATGAAGAGTTAATAAAGTATGAATTAGGAGAAGATTTTAGTATAGAAACAGCTATAGTAGTAGCTGAAATATATAAGCACAATGGAGAATGGAAGTTTAATGCACTAGGTTCTGGTTTTGAAGGTGGTCTTGCTGCACTATGTGGAAATTTTGGAATAAACTTATAATTTCAAATATAATAATAAACTAGAGGGGGATATTTTCCATGGCTATAGTATTAAAAAAAGGACAAAAAATTGATTTAACTAAGGGAAATCCAGGTCTTAAAAATATAAAACTTGGACTAGGCTGGGATACAAATTCATTTGATAGTGGCTATGACTATGATTTAGATGTAAGTGTTTTCATGGTTGGAGAATCTCAAAGAGTTGAAAACGATGAAGATTTTATATTCTATAATAACTTAAAACATCCATCTGGAGCAGTTGAACATTTAGGTGATAATAGAACTGGTGAAGGTGATGGAGATGATGAGGAAATATTAGTGAATCTAGAGTCAATGCCAAAGCATATACAAAAGATAGCTGTAACAGTTACAATATATGAAGCTGCTGAAAGAAGACAAAATTTTGGACAAGTAAGCAACTCTTATGTAAGGGTTTTAAATTCTGAAAATGATGAAGAAATATTAAGATATGACTTAGGTGAAGAATTTAGTATAGAAACTGCAATTACAGTGTGTGAGATATATAAGTATAATGGTGAATGGAAGTTTAGTGCAGTTGGAGCAGGATTTGAAGGTGGTTTAGAGGCACTTTGTAGAAATTATGGCTTAAATGTTTAATTTAAGTAATATAATATATTAAATATAAATAACCTATACAAATAATGTATAGGTTATATTATATAAAATTTTGTGGAGGTTTAGTATGTCGATTAATTTATCAAAAGGTGATAAAATAGATTTAAAAAAATCTAACCCGGGACTGAGCAACATACTTGTAGGTCTAGGATGGGACCCTGTGCAACAGTCAGGTGGAGGATTTTTTAAATCGTTATTTGGTGGAGGACAAGCTGATATAGATTGTGATGCATCTGTATTTATGCTTAATCAAGAAGGTAAATTAAGTGGAATCAAAGATTTAATTTATTTTGGAAATCTAAAAAGTGCCTGTAAGTCAGTTTTGCATACAGGAGACAATCTAACTGGTGAAGGTGCAGGTGATGATGAACAAATCCTAGTTAATTTGGATAAAGTTCCATCAAATATTCATAAATTATTATTTGTAGTAAATATATACAATTGTGTGGATAGAAAACAACACTTTGGCATGATAGAAAACGCCTATATAAGAGTTGAGGACCAAAGTAATAAGAAAGAGATAGCAAAATATAATCTATCTAATAACTATTCTGAAAAAACTACTCTTATAGTAGGAGCTATATACAGAAAAGATGGAAGTTGGCAATTTAAAGCAATTGGCGAAGGAACAAAAGATGCGGGTCTTAAAGAAGTAATGCAAAATTTAGACAGGATTGAGTGTGCATATGGAATTTAACAATGATATCAAATATTATAATGTAAATAAAGAAGAAGTGACAACAGACTTATCTGTTAATCCTGAAAAAGGTTTATCAGAATCAGAAGTCAAGACTAGAAGAGAAAAGTATGGCTTAAATGAATTTACCCCAAAAGAAGAAGGAAGTTTTTGGGATGATTTAAAGGAAAGTTTAAGTGAGCCAATGATAGTTATCTTGATTATTGCGGCAGTAGTAAGTGCGGTAATTGGGGAAACTCATGATGCAATAGGGATTGTAGGTGCTATAGCAATAGGTATAGCAATAGGTATGATTACAGAAGGTCGCTCTAAGAAAGCGGCAGATGCCCTTTCTAAATTGACTGAAAACATAGAAGTTAAAGTATTGAGAGATGGGGAAGTACATCAAATTTCTAAGAGTGAATTGGTACCAGGTGATATAGTATATATTGAAACTGGTGACATGGTACCTGCTGATGGTAGACTTATAGAAACTATAAATCTTAAAGTCAGAGAAGATATGTTAACAGGAGAATCTGATGATGTATCTAAAAAGTGTGATGTAGTAGTTTCTATGGAAGAAATAGAATCTAAAGGAGCAGTAGTAGTACAAGAGCCAATACCTGCGAAACAAATAAATATGGTGTTTGGTGGTACACTTGTAGCTTATGGTAGAGGAACTCTAGTTGTAACTTCAATTGGAGATAGTAGTGAAATGGGTAAAATTGCTCAAAACTTATCAGAAACAGATGAGCAAACTCCACTTCAGATAAAACTTGGAAACTTAGGTGGTTTGATAGCCAAAGTTTCTAGTGCAGTAGCAGGATTGTTATTTATATTTATGGTTTTCCAAATGGTAAGTAAAAATGTATTAAATGTAGACATGTCTGGAATATTACCATTTTTAGAATCAATAGACCCTGTTAAAACAGCATTTACAGTATGTGTTGCATTGATAGTTGCAGCGGTACCAGAAGGTCTTCCAACTATGATAAATATGACACTTGCAATAACAATGCAAAAAATGGCTAAAATAAATGCATTGGTTACTAAAAAAGAAGCTTGTGAAACTATAGGTTCTGTTTCTGTGATATGTTCAGATAAAACTGGTACATTAACTGAAAATAGAATGACTGTAGAAGTTGCATATATTGATGGAAGATATATTGAAAATTCAGAAGAGGAAATAAATAGTTATTTTGAAGAAAACTGTATGATAAACTCTACAGCTGATGTAGAGCATAATGATGGTGATATTAAGTATTTAGGAAGTGCTACTGAATGTGCATTGCTTTTATACTACAAAAACGTAGACTATAGACAAGCTAGAAAGAATTCTAATATAGTAGCTCAAAATCCTTTTACTTCTGATTCAAAGAGAATGACTTCTGTTATAGGTCAAGATAATAATCATGTACTATTATCAAAAGGAGCACCAGAAGTCCTACTTGAGCTATGTTCACATATCCAAAGAGGAAAAGACGTAGTTCCATTAACTGAAAACATAAAACATGAGATTTTGGAAGAAATAAAGAAATTGCAAATAAAATCAATGAGAACTTTAGGGTTTGCATATAAAGAAATCTCAGAAGCTGAAGAAGAAGCAGCAGTAACTGCTGAAAGTGATGCTATGAATGTAAGTGCAATGGAAAGTAATTTAGTATTCAGTGGATTTGTTGGTATAAGAGACCCGCTTAGAAAAGATGTTATAGAGTCTGTAAATACAGCAAACAAAGCGGGTGTTTCTGTAAAAATGCTTACAGGAGATAATATAAATACAGCAAGAGCTATAGGTGAAGAATTAGGTTTATTAAAAAATAATATGAGAGTAGTTGAAGCTTCATATATAGATACTTTAGATGATGAAGAGCTAAAGCAAGAGATGCAAACTATATCAATTGTTGCAAGAAGTAAGCCAGATAGTAAGATGAGAATAGTTTCAGCTCTACAAAAGAGTGGAGATGTTGTTGCAGTAACAGGTGATGGTATAAATGATGCTCCGGCGCTTTCAAAAGCAGATGTTGGTATAGCAATGGGTATATCTGGTACAGAGGTATCTAAAAACGCAGCAGATATAATTTTAACTGATGATAGTTTTAGTACTATTGTAAAAGGTATTAAATGGGGGAGAGGAATTTATGATAACTTCCAAAGATTCGTTCAGTTCCAATTAACTGTAAATGTAATTGCCTTTTTAGTGGCTATAATATCTCAGGTTATGGGACAAGAGATGCCATTTACTACAATACAATTATTATGGGTAAACATAATTATGGATGGTCCACCAGCACTAGCATTAGGTCTAGAGCCAGTTAGAGACCATGTATTAAATAGAAAACCTGTTGATAGAAAAGCCAATATAATTTCTAAATCAATGGTGTATACAATAGTATTAAATGCATTCTATATAACAGCAATACTAATGTTACAATCTACATTTAACTTCTTAGGAGTTGATGAAGCTCATAAGGGAACTGTAATGTTTGCATTATTTGCTTTTAGTGCATTATTTAATGCATTTAACTGTAGAGAATTTAATGCAGATAGTATTTTCCCTAACTTTACACACAATAAATTAGCACTACAAATAATATTATTAACAGGAATTGCACAAGTAATATTTACTCAGCTATTCCAAGATTTCTTTAACTCTGTAGCTATGGATGTTATGACATGGGTAAAAGTTCTATGTGTAGCAGCAAGTGTAATTGTAGTTAATGAAGTTGTAAAATGTATAATAAGACTGGTAAAACCAAAAAAGACTGCTTAAAATAAATTTTTTAGAAGATAGAAGATAACAGACTGGCTCAAAATATGTATTTTGAGTCAGTTCTGAATAAACATTTAAATTGGGAGGATAATTATGGGTGACTCAAAGGTATTTGAAAAAATATTCTCCAGCCAATCAGATAGAGGAAATTACACTCCTTCAAAAGGATATCTAAGTTATTTTATTTCATATATTGGTTTAGAAGATGAAATTTTGTACAATCTCGAGATATTTAAGACAAAACAAAATATTGATAGTAAAAAAGATATTGCTTTATTTACTGATGCTATAGCAAATCCTAGTGATTTTGATATTATAAATTATTTTAAAAATGGACTTAAAAAATATAGAAGTAGCATGGAAGATGTAGATATAAATATTTTAGGATTTGAAGAACTTGATTATAAAATAAAGCAAGCAATAGATAGAGTGTTAAAAGATGAAGAAAAAGAATTTACTAATGATAGAGTGAAACAAAATTTTATAGTGAAAATAATGGCATGGATAAAGACATATATCGGTGCTTTAGATATAAATAAAAATGAGGCTCCAAAAATAATATTTTATGGAGATATAAAAAAGCATGAGGTTTATTTACTCTTGATATTGTACTTGGCAGGCTTTGATGTTTTATATCTTAATCCAAATTCAAAGAGTAATATAGAAATTTTAAACTTAAAAAAATACAATATAGAGTTTGAGGAAGCTAACATAATAGAAGCAAAAGTTTCTTTTGAAGAAAGGGTCATTTTAGGAGAAAAAATAGATAAAGGTTCTGTAAAAAAAGCTTTTACTGTTGGAGTAGAAGCATCAAAACGTATAAGTGAAGAATTGCTAAATGATGCAGGATTTATAAAACCTTGGCAACTTCAAGACAGAAAAATAAAAAATTTGCTTCTAAGTTCAACTGTTGATGAAATATCAATATACTGGAATCAGCCACTTAAATTAAGACCAGGATTTAAGTTTAATGATACTATCGTAGAAGCTCCCAATTTTCTTTCTAAGATTAATGGAATATATAATGATAAAAATGAATATATTAAGTTTTTAGACTTATTAAGAGATTCGGAAAGTTCAACATTTATTGAATTTAATGGAGATATAGATAGATTTTCAAAAGAGTTTACAAGAGAAGCTTTTAGTTTATCTTTTTTATTGGATTCAAAAGGTGTCATAGATAAAAGTTCTGTTTTAAATAATAAAGATTATTCCATATCGACACTAGCATTAAATCAACAAATTATGATTTTAGAAAAAGTGGAGGAATTATTAGAAGGAAGCATGTTCTTGAATGGTCTAAGTGGAGAGGACAAGATAAAAGGTCTATTTACAGTACTTCATATGGATAAGAAGTTTGTTCACATGATGAATAATTTTGATTATTCTCTTATAAATCCAAAATTGATTGTATATATGCACAAGAGTATTGTATTTGATAAAGAAATAGTTTTTCTTATGCTTTTACTTAGTAAAATTGGATTTGATATTATTATTCTATGTCCAGGAGGAGAAAATAATATAGAGAATGTTATAAATAACCAATTGATTGATATACACAGATTGGATAAAATGGTATATGACCTTAAATTAAGCTCAATTGAAAATGATATACCTTTACTTAAAAAAATTTTTGGAAAGAGGAGACGATTTTAGATGGGGATAAATATAAATAGTTTTTCAAAAGATAAGAATTCCGTAGAGGTTACTGATAATTTGCCTACAGCAGTTCAAGAAGAAAATTTCGATATAATGGAATATACAAATAATAAAAAAAATGAACTAAGAAAGTCTAAAGAAGTTGAGGCATTGACCTCTCTTATAGAAGTAGAAAATCCAGATACAATTTTACAGTTTGGTAGAAAAGCATCTGAAGGAGTAGCAAGAGTTTCTGATAGCCTTTTAAACACAATAAAATTGAATAGAAATGAAGAAAATTCTAAAATGTTGGTTCATTTAACTAAAATAATGGACAAGTTTGATTTAGACGATTTTCAAGAAACTAAGGAACCAAATTTCGTTCAAAAACTTTTCAAAAAAGCTAATAATGCAATTGAAATGATGTTTCAAAAGTATGAAACATTGGGGGGAGAAGTTGAGAAAATTCAAATTGAGCTTGAGCAATACGAAAGAGATATAGCACTTTCTAACAAGCAAATAGGAGCTATGTTAAATGAAAACTTTGAGTTTTATAATGAACTCCAAAAATATATTGTTGCTGGAGAGATGGCAATAGAAGAAATGAATAATGAAATACTACCTTTCTTTAAACAAAAATCAGAGACTAGTGGAGATCAAATGGATGTTGTTAACTATCAAGAGCTATTAAAAGTTTATGATATGTTAAATCAAAGAGTATATGATTTAAGAATAGCAGAAAATATAGCTATCCAGACAATACCTATGCTTAGAGGTATGCAACATAATAATTATGGTTTAATTAGAAAAATAAATAGTGCATTTGTTGTAACTTTACCAGTATTTAAACAATGTTTATCTCAAGCTATATTACTTAAAAAGCAAGAATTGCAAGCAAAATCTCTAAAGGCACTTGATGACAAAACTAATGAATTATTGCTTAGAAATGCACAAAATGTAAGTACTCAAAGTGCACAAATAGCTAGAATGGCTGGAACAAGTTCTGTTCAAATAGAGACATTGGAAAAAATGTATAATACTATTAAGTCTGGTATAGATGAAACTATGAGAATAGAAGAAAACAATAGAGCTTTAATTAAGGATAATACAAAGAGATTGGAAGAATTAAATACGACTATAATTTATAATAAGTAGTATTATATTAAGGGCTAATTTGTATAAAGTTGGCCCTTTCTATGTATATGAGGAGGCTATACATTGAAATATTTCGATTATATCTGCAAAGACGATTTGGAGAAAATTTTTTTGAAAGAGCCAGAAGACTTTAATGCTAAGACTGAAAAAGATGTGTTGAAATATGCACTTGGTGCTTTTTTATACGTTCCAGCTACTCAATATAATATGATTTATAAAAGTGTTATAGGGGATGTTAAGGGAGTTAGACCATTAGCTATCTGTTTAGAAGATGCTGTTGGTGCAAGTGGAGAGTTAGAGGCTATAGAAAATCTTAAATTAATTTTGAAAAATATTAATAATGAGAGTATAACAAATAAAGATGGAATACCATTAATTTTTGTAAGAATAAAAGATGTGGGGCAATTGTTGAGGATTAAAGAGATTATAATTAAAAATAGTCATACTGTAACAGGAATATTAATTCCTAAAGCAAATTCGGAGTTGATTGAAAACTGCATAGAAGTTTTGGATTCTATGAATCTTAAAGATATGTATGTTATTCCAATAATAGAGACAAGCGAATTTATATATAATGAAAAAAAAGAACTGAGTTTTACTAATTTATACAATGCTATTTTAAGACATAAGTCAAGAATACTCAGCATTAGAGTAGGTCTAACTGATATATTAGGGATGTATGGTATAAGAAGGGATAAGAACTTCTCTATATATAATAATTTGATTTGTTCTTCGTTTATACTAGACATAATTACATATCTTCAAAGACCAGAATTAGATATACCTATCAGTGGGGGAGTATCAGAGTTTTTTGATATGACAAATGAAGATATAAGAAGTAAGTATATAGAAGAAATATTACTAGATAAATATCATGGATTAATTGGAAAAACTGTAATTCATCCAATGCAAATTCAAATTGTACAAGCATTATCTACAGTATCATATGAAGATTTCACTGATGCCTTGGATATATTGGATAGTACAAATAGCAAATATGGTGTGAGTAAGGGTGTGTTAGGAGAGAGAATGAATGAAACAAATCCACATTTTTTATGGGCTAAAAAAACATTGATTCTATCTAAAATATATGGTGTATTAAATAAAGGAGTAGACTATGAAGAATTGCTTAAATTTTAATTGTGAAATTGACATTACTGATAATCCATTAAATTTAGAACTAAATGATTTTTTAGACATAGGAATAAGAAATAATAGTAAAAGACGTTTTCTGTTTATATCAAAAAAACTTGGTAAGCATTTAGCATGTAAGCCAAGTGAGATGGATAACTTAGGAAAGTTAATAGCTACAATTTATAATGAAAAAAATAAATTAACGTCAAATGGAACTGTTATAGCTTTTGCTGAGACTGGAACAGCTGTTGGGCATAGCTTTTTTGATTACTTATGTGGAGATTATGAGTTCATTCATACTACTAGAGAAAAGTTTGATGAGTTAGAAAATCTGGAATTTTTAGAGGAACATTCCCATGCAACAGACCAAAATTTATACTTTGAGATGCTTAACAACTTTAAATTTGGGGACGAGATAATATTGGTTGATGATGAGATTACCACAGCTAATACATGTATGAATATAATTAGGAAGATTCAAAGTATTTATCCTAAAAAGAAATATACTATATGCTCCATACTTAATTGGGTAAGTGATGAGAATTTAAGGAAAGTTACTTACTTAGAAAGAGAACTGGGTTGTAAGATAGAATTTGTATATTTATTTAAAGGAAATTTTAAATTTAATGTAGATGAAGATGTTATCTCAAATTACAATGATAATTATACTATTAATAAATCAGAAGCTATTTTAAGTGATAAAGTAAATTTAGTAGTAAATCATATTTATGTTGACTTAGAAGATTATATTGGAAATAAGAAATATGTAAAATATACAGGTAGATTTGGAATTAATAGAAGAGAACAATCTAGATTAAAAGAAATCGTTAAGAGAGAAAGTAAAAAAATAACTATGGTCAGTAAAGAATCTTTAAAAAATGAAAAAGAAAAGATTCTATTTTTGGGTACTGAAGAATTCATGTATATACCTATGTTGTTTGCAAAGGAAAAAGAAAATCAATGTGATGTATACTATCATTCAACAACAAGAAGTCCAATTATTAATATTGATAAAGATAATTATCCTATTAGGAGTAAGTTTATGTTAAAGAGCTTTTATAATATAGATGTTCAAAATTATATTTACAATATAGATAAACATAAATTTTCTAAGTGTTATTTATTTGTAGAGTTGAATAAAAGTGAAAATTCTTATCTAGAATTTATTGATATAATTAAAGAGACAAGTATAAAAGAATTGACTATAGTATGTTTTAGCTAAAGTATTTTGGATAATATATCACAATTTTAAGATAGGAGTTGAGTCATATGGGAGATTTTAGCACATATTCTAAAGATGATGTTATTTTTTTATTAAAAGATATATCAAATTTAATTGAGGAAGAAGGAAATAAAGAGAGAGAATTAAAAATACAAAATGGCAGACATTATTCAGAAATGATACCAATAGAGTATGAGGTTAGTGAAGATTATCTGAATTTATATCATGAGAAACTGAGAGAAAATAAAGATAAGCTTGCATTTTCTATAGGCGTTATGTGTGAAAAAATAATAAAAAAAAATGGTAATGATGTAGTGTTAGTTTCACTTGCTAGAGCAGGAACACCTATTGGTATTTTGGCAAAAAGATACTTAAGAAATAAGTATAATGTAAATTTACCTCACTATACAATCTCTATAATAAGAGATAAAGGAATAGATATGAATGCAATTGAATATATAGTAAAGAATCATCCAAGTTCAAAAATTCAATTTTTAGATGGGTGGACTGGCAAGGGAACTATATCAAAAGAACTTGAAAAAGCATGTGATGAGCTTAATGTTAAATTTAAAAAACACTTTGACTCAACTCTTGCTGTATTAGCTGACCCTGCTGGATATTCAGGACTTTATGGAATTAGAGAAGACTTCTTGATACCAAGTGCATGTTTAAACTCAACTGTTTCTGGATTAGTAAGTAGAACTGTATTAAGAGAAGATTTAATTGGTAAAGATGACTTTCATGGTGCTAAGTTCTATAGACATTTAAAAGATAAAGATGAATCTATAAATTATATAGAAACTATAGAAGAATGTTTTAAAAATCAATTTAAAAATATATCTGATGAAGTCGAAAAATGGGAAAGTGATATTATAACAAGAGATGGATATTTTGATGTTTTAAATATAAAGGAAAAGTACAGTATAACAGACATTAACCTTATCAAACCAGGTGTTGGGGAAACAACAAGAGTTTTACTTAGAAGAGTTCCATATAAGATTCTTGTTAAAGATTTGAATGACAAATCTTTAGAGCATATATTCGTATTAGCTAAAGAAAAAAATGTTGAGGTTGAACAAATGGATTTAAAAGCCTATAAATGTTGTGGAATAATAAAAAATATGAAAGATGTTTAGAAAATATATTAGACAGGAGAAGACTGAATGATTGTTTTTTCAGATTTAGACAGGAGTATTATCTACTCTGATAAATTTTTAGATACTGATAAGGAATATACTAATATAGAAATTTATAGAGAAAAAGAAATATCTTATATATCTTTAGATACTATAAATTTAATAAAGCAAATACAATATTATGGTATGTTTATACCGACAACTACTAGAACAGTAGAGCAATTTAAGCGTATAGAATTTAATAAATATGGAATTTACTTTCCTTGGAGTATAACTTCAAATGGAGGAATTATACTTAAAGATAATGAAATATTGAAATCATGGAGTGAAAAAATAGATAAATTAAAATCTGGCTATGAACCGATTGAAAGTATGATTGATAACTTTAGAGATTATTTGAATATAGATGGAATAACTAATTTTAAAGTTGCAGAAGATACATTTTTTTATATAGTTGTTGATTTCTCAAAATTTAATTTGGACTCAATCAAAGAGTACATAAATATATTGGAGTCAAAAAATTGGAGGTTCTATGTGAGTGGCAGAAAAATCTATTTTATACCAAAAGAAATTTCAAAAGAAAATGCTATAAAATACTTGACCGAAGAATTAGGAATAGAATTTTTTTATGCAATTGGAGATTCTATTATGGACCAGGGTATGCTTAATATCTCAAATAAAGCTTATGTGTTAAAACATGGTGACATAAACAAAAATGAAATAAGAAATTCATTTATATCAAGTTCTTGTAATGGAATGAGTGGAACTGAAGAGATACTATCTAGCATTTTAGATGAAAGTTGCCTGCTTAATATATAATTACTGACATATATAAATAACGAATTAGAAAAATCTGAAATAAATTATAATAAAGTTTATCATACTAATTTATTTCAGATTTTTATCAATTTATATTTAAGTAAGAATTCAATATATTAAAATGAAGGTGGAGTCATTGCCCAGACTGAGATACATACATTATCATCGTAATTTTCATATACATGTGGGATAGTACTGTTAAAATAAAAACTATCTCCTTCCTCCAATATATATTCCTTATTTCCAAGTGTTATCTTCATTTTTCCTTTTATTATATATCCACATTCTTCTCCTTCATGTGTCACAAATTCACTATTTTTTTGTGTATGACCATCTAGTGTAACAAGTATAAATTCTATTTTTTTACCAGATAAATTAGGAACAAGAAGTTCATAAAATTTTGTAGAATCATTAGTTACTATTTTTTTTCGATTGTTTTTCTTTACTACTATATCGGAGTCATCTCTTCCAATCTCATCAAAGAAATAACCTATATTTATATCAAGAGCTTTTGATATTTTCCACATTGCTACAATTGATGGAACAACCATATTGCGCTCAATTTGACTTATTAAGCCCGTACTTAAATCTGAGTTTTTTGCTAAAGTAGAGATACTGATATTTTTAGATTTTCTAAGAGCTCTAATTTTACTTCCTACGTCTATATTCATTAGATACAAACCCCCTCAGAAATGATTATAACATATAATTTCTAAAGATTAATAAAATAAAAAAAGTTTTGCAATACATGTATTTTTTCTGCTATATTGAATTTTCTGAAAAAATGCATTATAATAGTATTAATATTCAATATATTGAATATTAATATCGATATTTTAATTTAATGAAATGGAGGTAGTTAAGATGAAGAGTTTTGTAAGTCCTGATAATATTTGGGTGTTATGGGCAGTTATAACTGGCTGGGCAGCATTTAGTATTTATTTGGAACAAAAGTACAGTTGGGCATCAAAGGTGTCAGGAGCAATAATAGCTCTTGTAGGGGCAATGTTATTATCGAATCTAAATATCATACCAGTAGAGTCTGTTGTATATGACCAAGTATGGGGATATGTTGTTCCTTTAGCCATAGCTTTATTGTTATATCAATGTAACATTAAAAAGATATGGAAAGAAAGTGGAAGATTACTCGTAATATTTCTTGTAGGTTCTGTAGGAACTGTGCTTGGATCTATGATTGGATTTTTAACATTAAAAAATGTAGTACCAGATTTAAATATTGTTGCAGCTATGATGACAGGTTCTTATATAGGTGGAAATGTAAACTTTGCAGCTATGTCAGGAGCATTTGATGTACCAGGAGAATTAGTATCAGCAACAGTTGTAGCAGATAATCTTTTAATGGCATTATATTTCTTTGTTTTAATAGCTATACCATCAATTGGATTTTTTAGAAAACATTTTAAACATCCACATGTAGATGAGATGGAAAGTATAGGTGTAACTGAAGGAGAAACAATAGCAGCAAATTACTGGGGAAGAAAAGAAATATCCTTAAAAGATATAGCAATAGCTATTGGTAGTGCTTTTATAATTGTTGCAGTATCTGTAGAACTATCCACTTGGTTCAAAGCCATAATACCAACATCAAATCCTTTTTTAGCAATGTTAAATACTTTATTTGGCAATCAATATCTAATAATAACTACTTTGACTATGTTATTTGCTACATCTATGCCTAATTTCTTTAGTGATATAAAAGGAGCACAGGAGTTAGGTACATTTTTAATATACATTTTCTTTGTTGTAGTAGGTGTTCCTGCTTCAATACCATTAATAATTCAAAAATCACCATTACTACTTTTATTCTGTGGAATAATGGTACTAATAAACATGTTAGTTACATTTATAGTTGCTAAAATATTTAAGTTTAGCTTAGAAGAAGCTATTCTTGCATCTAATGCAAATATTGGTGGACCTACAACAGCAGCAGCTATGGCAATATCAAAAGGATGGTCTAAACTAGTAGGGCCAATACTTATAGTAGGGACATTTGGATACATAGTAGGAAATTATTTTGGTCTTTTAGTAGGAAATATTTTGATATAATTTTACGTGAATAAAAAAAGTTGTTTTTTTAAAAGATTTTTATATAATTGGAGGTTGTTATGATTTTCGATGGACATTCAGATACTTGGGCAGATGTAACAATAAGAAGGCTTAACGGGGAGAAAGATGTATTTAGAAGAATACATCTTGATAACTTTAAAAGAGCGAATATAGAGGGAGCTATTTTTGTAATATGGATAGACCCTCCATATGATAAAGAACCTGAAAAAAGAGTTAAACAAATTATAAGCTGTATAAAAGATGAAATTGAAGATATGAAAGATGTTGTAAATATAGTAAAAAAGTATTCAGATATAGATAAAGGTTTAACTAAGAATAAAATAAATATTTTAATAGGACTTGAAGGGTTAAGTCATATTGGAAAAAATATAGATTTAATAGATTATTTTTATAAGGAAGTTGGTGCAAGACATGCATCATTAACTTGGAATGAGCAAAATGAACTTGCTACAGGATGTTCAGGAGATGAAAATCGTGGTCTAACTGAAATAGGGAAAAAAGCAGTAAATAAGATGGAAGAATTGGGCATGATAGTAGATGTATCACACTTGAATGAAAAGTCATTTTGGGATTTAATGTCTATTGTAAGTAAGCCAGTTATAGCTTCTCATTCTAATGCTAGGAGTTTATGTGATGCTAAAAGAAACCTTACAGATAATCAATTAAAAGAAATTTCAAATACAGGTGGATTAGTAGGAATAAATAGTTTTAGAGGATTTACTAATAGTAATCCCAATAAGCAAGATTTGATACACTTAGTTGACCATATAGACTACATAGTAAATCTTATAGGTATAGAACATGTATCTTTTGGCTTTGATTTTAGTGATTACTTAGGAAAAGAGACTATAGGTTCTTTTACTGAAAATACTAGTGTTCCAAGTGTAGATGGTCTTGAAAGTACACATACAGCACATAATATAGTAGTAGAACTTGAAAATAGAGGTTATAAAAAAAGCGATATAGATTTAATTTCTAGTGGCAATTTTTATAGACTCTTTAAAGATATACTAAAATAATATAATAAATAAATTAAATTAATAAAACATTATCTTTAAACAACAACATCTACATATTCAAATTAGTGTTTATAGTTTATTTTATAAAATTAGATTTTTAATGTTACTAGAAATTTCAATTCTAGTAACATTTTTTTGAAAAAAACAAATATATATACGTATTGACAATGATAATTATTATTGATAGACTATAAAAGTGAAAATGATAATAATTTTCATTTTAATTAAGCAGAGATTTTCAAGGAGGGAGAATGAAAAAAAGGTATTTAGTCATAGGAATAATAATTTTGTCTTATTTTTCTTTATTTATAGGAGCTGAAGATATAAATATAATGCATATATTTGCAAAAAATCAGCATAAACTTATGATATTTGTCATGAGCAGAGTACCAAGGTTAATAAGTATATTGATTGCAGGTATAGGGATGAGTGTAGCAGGTCTTATAATGCAACAGATAAGTAAAAATAAATTTGTATCACCTACGACAGGAGCTACAATAGATGCAGCTCAATTTGGTATAGTAATATGTATGCTTTTAGTGCCAACTGCATCTATTTTTACAAAGACCATAATAGCGTTTATATTTTCTCTTGCAGGGACTTTTATGTTTATAAAAATAATAAGGAAGTTGCAATTTAAAAATATAATCTTTGTACCATTAGTAGGTATAATGTTTGGAAATATAATAGGGTCTATGACAGATTTTATTGCATACAAATACGATTTGAGTCAAAATGTAAGTTCTTGGATGCAAGGTGACTTTTCTATGATACTTAAAGGAAATTATGAGATATTATATATCACGATACCTCTTATAATATTAGCATATATTTATGCAAATAAATTTACTGTTGTTGGTATAGGTATGGATTTTGCAACAAACTTAGGTCTGAGTTACAAAAAAATTGTTAATATAGGTCTGATAATAGTAGCACTTGTTACAGTATGTGTAGTCGTTACAGCTGGCAATATCCCTTTTATAGGTTTAATAGTTCCAAATATTGTATCCTTATATATGGGCGATAATATAAGAGCAAGTATATGGTATACTGGTCTATTTGGAGCGATATTTGTACTTATATGTGATATTTTTGGAAGGATTATCATTTATCCATATGAAATATCTATAGGGCTTACAGTTGGTGTTATAGGAAGTATACTATTCCTTTATTTAGTGTTAAGGAGGAATGTAAATGAAGCTTAGTCTCAATCAAAAAATTTATTTTGTGAGTACATTGCTATTAATATCAATGGTACTTTTTGTAATCTATGGAATAGACATGAATCATTTAGAATATGCATTATCACAAAGAATACCAAAAATACTTGCTATGGTATTAGGTGGAGGATGTATAGCGTTTACTACTGTAGTGTTTCAAACAATTACAAATAATGAAATATTAACACCAAGTGTACTAGGATTGGATTCATTATATGTAATGATTCAAACTATAATAGTATTTATATTTGGCTCAACTAGTAGTCTGATTATAAATGAGAATTATAACTTTATCATTAATGTAACTATGATGATTGGAGCCTCAATGCTATTGTATAAAACATTATTTGAAAAGAATAAAAATAATATTTTCTTTTTAATCCTAGTAGGGATGATATTTGGAACATTATTTAAAAGTGCAACAACATTTATTCAAGTAATGATAGACCCAAATGAATTTTTAGCTTTGCAAACTAGCATAATGGCCAGTTTAAATAATATAAATACGAATGTACTGTTAATAGCATCTATAATAATTATTGCCATAATACCTTTTATATATGATGAAATAAAATATTTAGATGTATTATCATTGGGTAAAGAGCAAGCAATTAATTTAGGTGTAGATTTTGATAAAGTAGTTAAAAAAATGATAATACTGATAGCAGTTTTAGTCTCAATATCAACAGCACTTATTGGGCCTATGACATTTCTAGGGCTTTTACTTGCCAATATAACTAGAGAAATTTTTAAAACATATAAGCATAAATATTTAATTTTTGGTTCTATGTTGATAGGAATGATTACATTAATAATAGGTCAATTTTTCATACAACATATATTTAAGTTTGATACAACTTTAAGTGTAGTAATAAATTTCATAGGAGGAATTTACTTTATTCAATTACTACTAAAGGGGGCAAATAGATGATAGAGATAAAAAATATATTTAAAAAATATAAGAATAAAAATGTTGTAGATGATGTTTCTTTTAATATAGAAAAGGGAAAGATAACATCTTTTATAGGTCCAAATGGAGCTGGGAAAAGTACAGTGTTATCAATAGTTACAAGGCTTATAGGAGGTGATAGTGGAGAAGTAATAATAGAAGGAAAAAGCTTGATTAATTACAGTAATAAAGAATTGGCCAAAAAAATAGCCATTCTTAAGCAATCTAATAATATAACTTTAAAGCTTACGATAAGAGAATTAGTTGGATTTGGAAGATTCCCATATAGTGAAGGTAATCTAACTAAAGAGGATGAAAATCATATTGATGAAGCAATAGAATATATGAAGTTGACTGATATACAACATAAGTATTTAGATGAGTTGAGTGGAGGTCAAAGGCAAAGAGCTTATATAGCAATGGTAATAGCTCAAGATACAGAGTACATATTGCTTGATGAACCACTAAATAATTTAGATATGAATCATTCAGTTCAAATGATGAAGGTACTTAGAGGTCTTTGTGATGAGTTAGATAAGACTATAGTATTAGTAATGCATGATATAAATTTTGCATCATGTTATTCAGATAATATAGTTGCATTAAAAAATGGAAAAGTTGAAAAAGTAGGTCGTACAGATGAGATAGTCAATGAAAAAGTTTTAGAAGATATTTACGAAATGAGCTTTAATATTAAACATATAAATGGAAATCGAATTTGTATCTATTTCTAAAATATTATATATAGAATAAACATATCTTATAAAAAATTTTAAATCAGAATAAAGATTAACAAGAAAGAGGGAGAGATTAGTATGAATAAAAAAGCAGCAATAGTAGCAGCAGTAGCTATAGTAGGATTAGTGGCAGTATTTGCATTGGGTGGAAGTAAAAAAAATGAATCAAAAACATCAGAAAATTCAAATGATACTATAAAAATAACTCATAGTTTGGGAGAAACAGATGTAAAGTTGAAACCTAAAAAGGTAGTAGTATTTGATTATTCAGCTCTAGATACAATGGATACATTGGGTGTAGCTGATAGTCTAGTAGGACTGCCAAAGTCGAGTTTGCCAGCATCTTTAGAGAAATATAAGGATGAAAAGTATGCAGATTTAGGTGGATTAAAAGAACCAGATTTAGAAGGTATAAAGTCAGCAAATCCAGATTTAATTATAATAAATGGAAGACAGGAAGATTTTTATGAGCAATTATCAAAAATAGCACCAACAATAAGTACAAGCAAAGACAATAAGAAGTACTTAGATTCTGTTAAAAATAATATAAATAAAATAGCAAAAATATTTGGAGTAGAAGAAAAGGCCAATCAAGAGCTTAGTAAAATTGAAAAGAAAATAGAGACTCTAAATAAAAAAGTAACAGAAAGAAATTTAAATGCTTTAACTTTAATGGTGAATGAGGGTAATTTAAGTGTATTTGGTGAAGAATCAAGATTTAGCATATTATACAATAGTTTTGGATTTGAAAATAAAGATAAAAATATAAAAGAATCAAGTCATGGACAAAATATTACCTTTGAGTATATAGCTAAACAAAATCCAGAAGTTGTATTCGTGATAGATAGAGGAATAGCTACTGGTAGTGATGTAAAGGATAGTTCAACAGCAAAATCTGTTTTAAATAATGATATAATAAAATCTATGGATGCATATGAAAATGATAATATAATATATTTAGATTCGCCAACATGGTATGTAAATGATGGAGGTCTAGCATCTTTAAATAAAATGATAGATGATGCTTCAAAAGCAGTCAATAAATAAATCAACCATTTGTAGTAAACATATTTTGTTTATTACTTATTTGGGGGTGTCTCAAAATGAACTTTTTAGTTCATGAGGCACTTTTTTTTATGAAATCAACTATATTTTAATCATTTAAACAAGAAAAAGAGGCTTATCTTATTTTGAAACAGCTACTTTTTTATAGACTAAGCAATAATTTTAATTATAATGATAGAAATGTATTCAAAATCTAATAAAATATAAAAATATACTAGACAAAAAGAATAACTTTTAAATATAATTAAGGTGTACAGATGTATATCTATATAGTCATAAATGTATGATTTTAATAAGTATTTTGTAATTAGAAATATTATAAATTGTACTAAGAAGTAATAATCTATAAGAACTCATATGTTAGAGAAAAGCTTTTATATGTAGAGCTAATTCTAAAAATGAACTATGAAGAATAAGGTTTTATATATTCTAATTGTATAGAAAATTTTATTGGAGATTCATGTATATTATTTGAAAAAATAATATACATGAATCTCCAATAAGCGTGAAAAAAGACATAGAGAATAGAGGTATTTTATGAAGAGATTTTTGAGGGTAACTATCTTAGTTTTATTTATTTTATTGATTTCTATAAGTTTCATTTCTATTAAATTGATTCATAATATTGGTGATTATGGGAAACTGATTAATTATGTTGGTATTGTTCGTGGAGCTAGTCAACGATTGACTAAATTAGAGATGAACCATAAACCAAATGATGAATTAATAGAATATATTGATGGAATCTTAGATGAATTGATTACAGGAGATGGAAAATATGGTCTAGTAATCACTGATAGTAATAAATATAATAAGGATTTGTTTTTACTAGAAAAAAAGTGGGAAGATTTAAATATTGAAATAAAAAAAGTAAGAATGAAAGAAGATACTAGTCAGTTATTAAGTATAAGTGAAGAGTTTTTTTCTCTTGCAAATGATACAGTATTTGAAATAGAAAACTTTTCTAGAGAAAAAAGTGATTATTTAATGACTTTAATAATAATTATATCTATTATAGGCATATTAGCATGGACAATATTGATTATACAGTATAATAAAAAAATGATTAAATTGGAAAAATTAAATGTAGATTTAAAAAACATTGCATATAAAGATGAACTCACAGGGGCAAATACTATAGAAAAATTTAAATTGGATGCAAATCAAAATATCTATAGGCATAAGGATAAGAAGTTTGCTATATTCTATATTGATTTTGAAAATTTTAAATACATTAATGATATATTTGGGTATGATTATGGTGATATGATACTGAAACGATATGCTAATCTTATGATGGGTGATATTGGAAAATACGAAATATTTGCTAGAGAAATTGCAGATAGATTTGTTGCTTTAAGATGCTATGTAGATAAGGAGGATTTAGTAATAAGGCAACAAGTTGTAGATAATGAACTGATTAATATCACAAATGAAATTAAAAACAAATATAGCATTACTATTGTTAGTGGAATCTGTTGTATTGAAGATGTAAATGAAAAACTAAACATAGATGACTTAATAAATCGAGCAAATTTTGCACAAAAAACTGTTAAGAATAAACCAGGTACTAATTATGCTTTTTACAATGAAAATATTCGTAAAAAAATGATTGAAGAAAATACAATCAAGAGTAGAATACATGAAGCTATTGAAAAAAGAGAATTTATAGTTTATTTTCAGCCTAAAGTTAATTTACATAATCAAAAAATAAATTGTGCAGAAGCTTTAGTACGTTGGCTGACTCCAGATAAAGGTATTATATCTCCAGCAATATTTATTCCAGTGCTTGAAAAGGATTTTTTTATTGCTTTAGTAGATAAGTATGTTTTTGAGGAAGTTTGTAAATGGATTAGAAAGAGGTTAGATGAAAACAGACTTTTTGTTCCGATATCAGTCAATGTTTCCAGAATACAATTCTACAATACTAAATTTGTAGAAACTTACTCCAATATAAAAAATAAATACAATATACCTAAAAATACTATAGAAATTGAATTTACAGAGAGTGTAGCTTTCGAGAATCAAGAACATCTTTTGGAAATTATACATGACTTGCACGACAATGGATTTACTTGTTCTTTAGATGATTTTGGAAAAGGTTATTCATCTTTGAGTGTTTTAAAAGATTTACCATTTGACGTTTTGAAGCTTGACTCCATGTTTTTCAAGGCTAGTTTAGATAAAGATAAAGAAAAAATAGTAATAAAAAATATTGTACATATGCTAAAAGAACTGAATATCACAACTGTTGCTGAGGGTATTGAATGTAAGGAGCAAGTTGAATTTCTTAAAGATATTGGGTGTGATTTAGTTCAAGGATTTGTATTTTATAAACCAATGCCAATATTAGAATTTGAAGAAATATTGGATAAAGAATTTGTTTATAATAGCTAAAATATATTTTATAAAATATGTGTTAATTAAATAAAATTATTGTATACTGAATAAAGTTTTGCTTTATTTACTATTTAAAAATGTACAAATATATAAGTATTTGAAAAATCACCATTATATAAAAATTAAAAAGAAAATAAATAGTTGTTAGATAAAAAAGAGACCATGAGGAAATTTACTCATAGTCTCTTAAATAATATACTTATTTTCTTCCTGCAACCCATTTTAAGCCCCAATGGAACTCAGTATCCATTTCTCTGTGACCTTTAAAGTATTTAACTACCTTTTCAACACTGAATGTCTCATCATTTACATTTTCTATCAGTGCTATTGAACACATATTATAGCCATTTTTATGTTCATCAAGTTTAACAACTAAGTCTGAATCTTGTTTTTGTTTTATTGTTACAATTCCATCAGCTTCAGACCAATTGGCTACACCTTCATAGATAAAAGCATAAATAAGTATTCTTTTTATTTCTTTTATTTTATTACCATTTATTCTTAAATTTTCTCCTTGTGTATTACTTCCTGTTCGGTCATCTCCATCTAATTGAGCAAAAGGTGGATTATCTAAGCTACCAAAAGAATTGCCTAATGCCTGAACAGCACCTTTTACACCGTTTTTCATTTCAAATAGGCAACCCAAATCTAAATCTATATTTCTGCTTCTTAAAGAGCCAAAAAAACCCTTTTTTTGTACTTTTTGATTCCAATTTAAATTAACTAAAATTTCACCTAAATCGCTATTTTCCTTCTTTGTAAGATTTATTTTTTGTCCCTTTTTTAATTCTATAGCCATAGTAATTTTCCTCCACAAACATAGATTTATTTAAATGGTAGCATTTAATAAGTCAATATTCAACAATATTAGAATAATAATATTAAAATTATATTAAATATACTAAAAAATAGGAATTACAATGCCTTTGTATTTTTCTTCAATTAAGCTTCTTGCCTTATCTGATGTAAGTACATCTTGTAGAACTTTAATCTTTTCGCTATCTTTATCCTCAGTTCTAAATGCTAAAAGATTTGCATACTCATCATTTATAGGAGCTGTATAAATTCCATTTTTCTTGGCATCAAGACCAGCAGGTACTGCATAAGTAGTATCTATAAATGCAGCAGTTACATCTGGAAGCGAAGATGGAATTTGAGCAATATCTAACTCTTTGAATTGTATTCCTTTTGGATTTTCTATTATATCTTTCGGACTAACTAATCCATCACCTTTAGGCAAAGTTAAAAGTCCAATGCTTTCAAGGTATCTAAGGTTCTTAGAACAAGAAGAAGGGTTATTGCTTATTGCAATTGTATCTCCTTTTTTAAAGTCATCAACAGATTTTATCTTATAAGAGTAAAGTATTGCTGGGCATACATATAGTTTTTTACCAGCCATTATTTTGTAACCTTTAGCTTTAACTGCTTCTTTTAGATAAGGTTCATGTTGGAATAGATTTGCATCAATTTCTCCATTATTTAAAGCTTCGTTTGGAAGTATGTAATCATCAAAGTTTTTAATTTCTAAAGTATATCCCTTTTCTTTAATAAGTGGTTTTAATTCTTCTAATAACTCTCCACCTGGAACTAAAGTAGCACCAACAACAATTTTTTTATCATCTTTAGGTTTAGAACATCCAACTATAGATAAAGTGAATACTAGACATAACAACAAACATAATAATTTTTTGAATTTCATATAAATTCCCTCCTGAATATAATTGATTAGTTAAAAATAAAATACTTTCTTTTATCACACTGCGAATAAAATAAGCCTGAGTTTAAACTCAGGCTTTAAAAGCTAATTTAGACTCATCTTTCAGTATAATACTGCAGGATTTAGCACCAATGTATATAAAAATATACTGGTTGCTGGGTTTCATAGGGCCAGTCCCTTCACCACTCTGGATAAGAAGTATCAATTTTTAATTATGTTATAAATATTATCATGATTTTTTATATCTGTAAACATAATTTTGTAAATATTTTAAAATCTTTAATATCCTCTATTTAACACCTAAGATTCCAGAAACTAGAATATCAGTATCAGCACCTAAGAAATAATCATTTATTTCAATAGAATCTAAAGTATTTCTTAAAGCATTTTCTTCATGTCTTGTACCAATAAGTATATCTTCAACAAATGAAACATCACGTTTTCCAAAAAAATCTCCAAAAAATTTTATAGTGGTTATTATGCCTTTATCAACATTTAAATTGAATTCAACATTTCCACCAGAATATTTTAATTCATTTGAAAGAGTATATTTTGGTGAATTACCAAAATTCCAATCCCAAGTTTCATATTTTGATTTAGTAAGTTTTTCTATTTGTTCTATATCATACTCACTTAAACAATAATTAGTATTATCAGTATTTGTTTTAGAAAGATAATTCATTATTGCATCTTTAAATTCTATTATGTTCATTTTATCTTGTAGGTGTTCACTTATATTAGTTACACGAGATTTTACAGATTTTATTCCCTTTCCTTCGAATTTTATAGGTTTAACTTTTAATGCTTTTGAAAGGTCATTTATCTCAGATGAAAATAAAAGTGTACCATGATGCATCACTTTATTTTTGTAGTTATATTGAGCATTTCCAGAAAATTTCTTACCATCTATAAGAAGGTCATTTCTTCCAGAAAATTCAGCATTGACATCTAATGTTTTAAGTAAGTCTATTATTGGTTGAGTAAATCTTTTGAAATCACTAAAACTATTATTATTACAAGCTATGAATGTAAAGTTTATATTTCCTAAATCATGAAATACAGCTCCACCACCAGATTGTCTTCTAACAACAGGTATAGAATGCTCTTTTATATATTCTAAGTTTATTTCAGAGAGTGTGTTTTGATTTTTTCCAACAATTATAGAAGGTTCATTCCTCCATAAAATAAATAAGTCTTCATCAAAGTTTTTTAGAAGATATTCTTCCATTGCTAAATTGAAATAGGGGTTTGTTTTTTCATTGTAAATTAATAACATTAAAGTAAGTCCTCCATAGAATTGATAAAATTTTTTTGATAGCATTAGTACAATTAATTTTATAATTCGACAATAATATAAAAAGTCCTTTAAATTAGAAATTTCAAACAATAAGATTATTTTTAATTGATTGTAATGTGTTTTAAACATAATTAAAAAAAATATGGTGTTTTTTGTAAAAAATAAGTAGAAATTTTTAAAACTAACTTGCAAAGTTTAAATAAATAATATATACTCAAAATATATTTAATAAAAGTGAATAGAAGGGTAGAGGCGCAATAATCTATCAGTACTAATAAGGAGTTAAGCACAAAGAATTATTAGGAAAGGAGATATTGCCGAAGTTTTATAATCGATGCTTTAAGATTATATTGCTGGGGGTACATAGAAAATGTGTACAACTGTCACAGGTTTATTTGTGGTGAGCTATCATTTAAGGAATTATATTATATTTATTTTAATATTGTTGATGTATTGTAATGTTTAAGCCTTGAGTGTTTATCACTCAAGGCTTTTTTAGTTTTATCATAACATAATACCCTGCATAGTTCACAAAATTAAAAAGAGAGGGAGATTTATATGAGAAATAAAACAAATTAATATTATTTTTCTGACGACAATTATGTTCATAATGTCAACAGTAATGGTTTTTGCAGAAGAGGATATAGACACTATTGCACTAGCTAATGCAGAAAAATTTGGAATCTTAACTTTAATAATTTGGTTTAGGAGCGATAATATCTTTTGCTACTGGAACAGCTTATGGTACAATGGGTATACTTATGCCACTGGCAATACCACTAGCATACTCATTAAATCCTGACATGTCTTATGTAATAGCAAGTACTAGTGCAGTTTTAACAGGTGCAATATTTGGAGACCATTGTTCTCCAATTTCAGATACAACAATACTTTCTTCTTTCACCTTTTATTATGATTATTTTGTTAGTTTTTAGATGATTTTAAAAAGTTATTGAAAATAATAGCGAAATATAGTAAAATAAAAGAGTGATAAGCGGATGTGGCGGAATTGGCAGACGCACTAGACTTAGGATCTAGCGCCATTGGCGTGGGGGTTCGACTCCCTTCATCCGCACTTTACAGTACTTAATTGTGCTGAAAAAAACTGGGGTTGCTGGCTTTCGGAGTGGGCTATCCCGTTTTTATTTTTTGATAAATAAATCAAATACTATATAATATCTTCTTAAGAGTATTTTTATAATAAATATACAAAAGCACGTTAAGTGCTTTTTTTGTTGTATAAAAATATATTTAAGTATAAAGTTCTATATGTTTATTAGCAATATAAAATCTTATAGTAACTTATTTTAAAAATCTTATTTTTCACAAAGATAAAATTGCAAACGATTCTATCACATGTATGAATATACTTTTAACATAATATAGTAAATTACAATATAACTTTACTTTTAGTATTTTGTATGGCATGCTAATAATAAATTAAACAAATATATTATTTCGCATTAATATATAACATACAGGTGTAAAAGTTAATAATATAAAAGTAATATAATTGATAATAAAAACTTAACAAAAAAATTAATACATAAAAAAAAATAAATATAATTTGTTGACATTTAATTGAAATATTCATACAATAAAATTGAAAATAAATATTTCCAAACGAGATTAGCGAGAGAGACCTTTTTACAAAAAGGCGCCGAAGAAGAAATTTAAGAAATGCCAATTCTTAGAGAAGCTTTCAGGCAAAAATATCGCTAATTGATGGGACTCTGGAGAGACTTAAGTTAAGATACTATAAGTCACCGAAGAAGCAAAATAATATTAAATTATTAAATCTTTCAGGTATACAAACAGGGATATATAGGCTAGGATTATTTTCCATGTTAATATATCTTTTTTTTATGAAAAAGTACAGGAAATAATGTCAAAGTTACTTAAATATAGTAGGTCTAATTTTGTAGGGAGGGTTATATATGAATGAATTGAAAAGAGTATCTTTGTATAATATACACAAAGAGCTTGGAGCAAAACTTGTTGAATTTGCTGGCTGGGAAATGCCTTTAGAATATGAAGGTATAAATAAAGAGCATGAGATGGTCAGAAAAAGCGCAGGTATATTTGATGTATCTCATATGGGAGAGGTACAAGTAAAGGGAGTAGAGTCAGAAAAATTTATACAAAATCTAGTTACAAATGATATAAGCACATTAAAGATAAATGACATTATATATACACCTATGTGTTATGAAAATGGTGGAGTAGTTGATGATTTATTAATATATAAATTTAGTGAAGAAGATTATTTATTAGTAATAAATGCAGGAAATATAGATAAAGATGTAACATGGATAATAAAACAAAGTGAAGGATACAATGTAGATATAAAAAATGTATCTAATGAAGTGAGTCAATTAGCAGTTCAAGGACCTAAAGCAGAAGCAATTCTTCAAAAAATTACAGACATAGACTTAAAATCAATAAAATTTTATAAGTCAATGCCATCAACAAAAGTATGTGGTTTACCTTGTTTAGTTTCAAGAACAGGATATACGGGAGAAGATGGATTTGAGATATATTGTAAAAATGAACATGTAGAAATAATTTGGAATGAAGTTTTAAAGGTTGGACAAGAAAATATATGCCCAGCTGGACTAGGTTGTAGAGACACTTTAAGGTTTGAAGCAGCACTACCTTTATATGGTCATGAAATAAATGAACGCATATCTCCACTTGAAGGTGGTTTATCTATTTTTGTGAAGACAAATAAAGAATCATTTATTGGAAAATCAGTTTTAACAGAAGAAAAAGAAAATGGAGCTAAAAGAAAATTAGTAGGATTTGAAATGCAAGGCAAAGGGATGCCTAGAAATGGATATGATATAAAGGTTGGTGATAAAACAGTTGGTTTTGTAACAACAGGATGTGCATCTCCAACAACAGGAAAAATATTAGGCATGGGAATTATAGATTCTGAGTATGCAAAAGTAGGAAATGAAATAGGTATAGCAATCAGAAAAAAAGTTGTTCCTGCAATGATAGTTAAGAAACCTTTTTATAAAAAACAATATAAGAAAGATAATATTACATTAAATGAAGAAAATAAGTTTTCATATATACCTGCCACAAGTGAAGATAAATCAAAAATGTTAAAAGTAGTTGGATTAAATTCAGTTGATGAATTATTTTCAGATATACCAGATGAAATAAAATTAAAAAGAGATTTAAATTTGGAAAGTGGAAAATCTGAATTAGAGGTAAGTAAAATAGTAAAGAGATTGTCAGAAGAAAATTTAAGTTTAGAAGATTTAACTTGTTTTCTTGGAGCTGGTGCATATGACCATTATATACCATCAATTATAAAACATATAACTTCAAGGTCTGAATTTTATACAGCATATACTCCATATCAAGCTGAAATAAGTCAAGGAACTTTGCAAGTAGTATTTGAGTTTCAATCTATGATTGCAGAAATTACAGGTATGGAAATTGCAAATGCATCAATGTATGATGGAGCAACTGCTGCAATAGAAGCCTGCATAATGGCAATGAATCAAACTAGAAAAAGTAAAATAGTGGTGTCAAAAACTACACACCCTGAAACTTTGTCAGTATTAAGAACTTACTTACAATATAAAGATTGTGAGATAGTAGAAGTTGACTTTTGTAATGAATATGGAACTACAAATATAGAAAAATTAAGAACTTCTGTAGATAAAGATACAGCATGTGTTCTTATACAGACTCCTAATTTCTTTGGAATTATTGAAGAAATGGAAGAAATAGAAAAGATAACTCATGAAAATAAAGCTATGTTAATTATGAGTGTAGACCCAATATCATTAGGAGTTTTAAAAACACCAGGTGAGATAGGAGCAGATATTGTTGTTGGAGAGGCTCAATCACTGGGAAATCCTCTTAATTTTGGAGGTCCTTATGTAGGATTTTTAGCTAGCAAATCTAAGTATACTAGAAAAATGCCAGGGAGAATAGTTGGTCAAAGTTTAGATACAGAAGGGAAAACTGCATATGTGTTAACTTTACAAACTAGAGAGCAACATGTAAGAAGAGAAAAAGCAACTTCTAATATATGTTCAAATCAAGCTTTAAATGCTCTTGTAGCTTCAATATATATGGCTACTATGGGTAAAGAAGGATTTAAAGAGGTTGGTATGCAATCTATGAAAAAAGCACATTATGCTTATAATAAACTTATACAAACTGGAAAATATAAGCCAATGTTTAAAGGTAAGTTTTTCAAAGAATTTGCTGTACAAGGAAATCTTAATATAGAAACTATAAATAATAAACTCTTAGAAGAAAATATATTAGGTGGTTATAATTTAGAATACAATTACCCAGAGTTAGAAAATTCAACTTTACTTTGTGTGACTGAGAAAAGAAGCAAAGAGGAAATAGATAAGTTAGTTGGAATAATGGAGGGATTATAATGAAAGAATATAATAGTTTGTTGATAGATATATCTAAAAAAGGTAGAAAAGCATATTCGCTTCCAAAGTTAGATATAGATGATATAAAAATAGAAGATATGATTGACCAAAGTATGGTAAGAAAAAGCGAATTAAATTTACCAGAAGTTGGTGAATTAGAATTAATTAGGCATTATACTCTATTATCAAATAAAAACTTTGGAGTTGATACAGGTTTTTATCCTTTAGGTTCTTGTACTATGAAATATAACCCTAAAATAAATGAAGATATGGCAGCACTTCCAAATTTTACTGGAATACATCCGTATCAACATTCAGATACAGCACAAGGTTCTCTTTCTTTAATGTATGATTTATCAAATAGACTTGCAGAAATCACAGGTATGGATGAAGTTACATTACAACCTTCAGCAGGTTCACATGGTGAATTTACAGGGCTTATGATTATAAAAGCATATCATGAAAATAGAGGTGACCATAAGAGAACCAAAGTTATAATTCCAGATTCTGCCCATGGAACAAATCCAGCAAGTGCAGCTATGGCAAACTTTGATGTTATTCAAATTGTATCTGATAAAAATGGAGCTGTAGATATAGATGCTTTAAAAGAAGTTTTAAATGATGAAGTAGCAGCTCTTATGCTTACTAATCCAAGTACTCTTGGTTTGTTTGAAAAAAATATAAAAGAAATAGCCACTCTTGTACATGAAGCAGGAGGACTTTTGTATTATGATGGTGCGAATATGAATGCTATTATGGGGATAACAAGACCTGGAGATATGGGATTTGATGTAGTTCATCTTAATCTTCATAAGACTTTTTCCACTCCTCATGGAGGAGGAGGGCCAGGAGCTGGTCCTGTTGGAGTTAAAAAAGAGTTGGTACCTTTTTTACCAATACCAGTAATTGAAAGAAAAGAAGATAAGTATGTATTAAATTATGATAGAGAAAAGTCTATTGGAAAAATTAAAAACTTCTATGGTAATTTTGGAGTGCTTGTAAGAGCTTACACATATATATTAACTATGGGAAGAGATGGGCTTAAAGAAGCTAGTGAAATGGCCGTTTTAAATGCTAATTATATAAAGGAAAGTATAAAAGATGATTATATTTTGCCAATAGATACCTTATGTAAGCATGAGTTTGTATTAGGTGGATTACCAAGAGGAGAAGCAAATATAAAAACTATTGATATAGCAAAAAGACTACTAGATTATGGATACCATCCTCCAACAATGTACTTCCCTCTTATTATAAATGAGGCACTTATGATAGAGCCTACAGAAAGTGAGAGCATAGAAACATTAGATAGTTTTATAGAAGCTATGAAAAATGTTGCAAAAGAGGCAAAGGAAAAGCCAGAACTATTGAAAAATGCTCCACATAATACTATAGTCAAAAGAGTGGATGATGCAAGGGCAGTAAAAAAACCTATATTAACATGGTCACAAAGGTAAATAATTAAAAAAATAGAAATTTAAAATATAAAGAAAGTTACATTTATAAGAAAAAGCTATCTAACTTAATCTAGTTTAGATAGCTTTTTCTATGTATTGATATGTATGATATTTACTATTAAAGTTTTAAATTATGTGAGTATCTATATAGAATATTGTTATAATGATTATAATAACAAAAGTCATAAGAATGAGGGGAATTTATTTTGGCATAATTTTTTAGCTTAAGAGAAACTTAACTAAAATATATCGAAATTCATAAAAATTTAGGAAATCTTAAGAATTATAAGTCGTAAATCCTGACTCTTATGCACATCTTACTCTGCATGCAATCTACTCTTTTTAAGGCAGGATGATAGCCTGATAATTCAACAACACATCAAACATATCAGAGATAGAAGATGAAGAGGAGGGGATAGTAGTAGAGGACAGTGA
>NZ_JAGWCV010000010.1:0-93530 GCF_020657735.1 Clostridioides sp. ZZV15-6383
TGATTGCCCATTTTAAAGTACTTAGGGTTTAACCTTATACCATCTAACCAATTTTTTCTACTTTCGTAACTTTCACACTTAGGTTTATTTCATCCTTATGTTTTAGTTTGGTTAGCTTTAGGGGTTTCCAGCAATTCAAGTAGTATTGGATAGGTTCTATCCTATCTCTACATATAGGTTTCCCTATATGCTGACTATTTTAGCTACTAACTCATGACTAAAGTCACGAGTGTGCGTAGCTATTTTTTAATCAAAAAGATGATGATTTGCTGTTAGTCCTGGTAAAAAAATTAAGTTCTTTGCAAGCACACTATTGCTTTCTTTTATCCAATAATATATTTTTCCTCGTTCAGATAAGATATATTTTTCTTCCATAATGTTCACACTCCAAATTCTCACTTTTAAATTATTACACTAACGACTATGTTGACCAATCATAAATCAAAATATCAAATATTATCAAAATTCTAGTTATAAAACAGAACAAACGTTATTTTATTGGCTTTCCTATATGTTTATCTAATCTCCACTGTGGCACATTGTCATCCTCTCCCCAATATTCATCAATAGAAATAATCTTATCATCTTCAAGATTAATAAATGAAACGACATGAAATGATAGTGGTTTATTTACTGCATAAACATGTGTCACTGTAATTACTAAATTTCCAAATTCTAGCACCTTTTCTACTTTACCATCCCATTTATCAGGATACTCACAATTTGCAATGATAAATTCTTCTAAAGTAAAATGCTCATTTGTATCATGCCAATTAATATAAGCATCTTCATGAAAATATTTTCTTATCTTAACAGCATCTTGTGCCAAAGTGTCATTCCAAAAACTATATACATTCATTTACATTTCTCCTCTACAAATTCTAATTTATATGGCTATTGTATAACTATTCAATATCACTAGCAACTAAAATCACCAGTAACTTATTTTTTACACTTCATCTGCTAATTGTGATTCTACGGATTTTACTGTACCCGTAACAGAATTGATAAGTTCTACTTTTGTGTTATGCTCATATTCCTTTAATGGGCAGGGATTAGCACCTGTATTTCTTTGTATTTAAATTCAGTAAACAAGTAGTAAACTACTTAATATAGATTTAGTAAAATATATTATATAAGTTTAGCAAAGTATCTGATATAGATTATTCTGTTAGTAAAATTATACACCTAATTCAAAATTAAGTTTACCTTGTTCTATCCCATTAACAATAATAGTAATCGAGTGGATACCTGGATAATGTCTCCTTACACTTACATCTGCAAATGAGTGCTTTTTCATGTATAACTTTTTCTCATTTTCTTTTAATGAAACTTCCGATATTTTAAATATCTTCCTATTCCTTTTTCCACTGGATTTCACATAATCAATTCCGTATTCAAGCCTTATTTTTGTCGCTTTTTTTGCCAAAATCTTAAATGAAAAAGTTAAATCATCTCCAATAGAAATAGACGTTGTTTCTAAGGTAAAGTCTTGAATATTTGTCGAAGTAGTATCATCATATCCAAAAAGAGCCAATACCTCACGATTACCTTTTTTTAGTAGAGTTCTGCAACCATGCTTTACAATCCAGTTGGTAGATTTGTTTTTACCATACCAATCTTTTGCTATATTTGTAACTAAATCTGGATGTGTTTTTGAAATATCGTTTAGATTATTAGCAACACTCTTTTGTACATATGTCGATGTATCTGTTTTAACTTCCTCTAATATAGGCAAAACAGGTGTAGGGTCTTTTTTAAATTTGGCTATTGCTTTTCCCCATGGCAACTGAGGACGACAGCCTTCACTTGCAAGTCTTCGTACATGTTCGTTTTTATGCTTAGACCATTCACGCATCTGTGCCATCATACGCTCTTCATCTTTTATGATAAATGCTCTCACAGCAAATTCAGAAGACCAATATTCAGTATTTCTTTCTAATGTACTTATAGATAAATCCCAATTTACGTCATCCTGACCATAAACTTCAACAAAATCTGGAAAGAAAAAAGCAAATGGAAAACCCCTGACTGATTTTTCAAGAATAGAAAGAGCTTCCTTGTAGTCTTTTGGTAAATACATTCCCAAATTCGTACTTATTTTTCGACATCTGGCTTTTAACTCTAAATTATTCCAGGTTTCATCCATTGTCGAGTTTATGAACTCGTCCACTTGAAATGAACTGTAAACTGATTGGATAGCTAATGCAGCCTTACGAAGTGACTCGTGATTAAACATGTTTTTTAGTAAATCTGGCATATAAAAATCTCTCCTTTTGTGTTTGATTTATTAATCATATATCAGATGACACGACAACAGTGTGTCATATTGCTAAATCTTTCTAATAAAATACAGTAATCTTATCTTTGTTTTTTATATATAATTATTTTCCCATATTAAGATTGCTAATTTATACTTATCTTTATAAAGTCATTTATCATAACTATATTGTCTTTTATTTCTATACATTGCCAACTTATATTTATCCTTATAAATTTTAATATTCTATGTTAGTTAAGTATGATTTATTTAAAATATACTTTTCAGTTTGTATACATTCGTTACATTTTTTCCAATATCTCATTATTAATTATTTTTCCAATATCCTATTATTAACTATAATAGCTTTTGCCAATGATTAAGTTAACTTCCCTGCTTATATAATTTTCTTATTAATAGTAAAGAATATAGATATTATCATATTTTTTCTACAAAAATCATACTATTAATATCTGATTAAATAATCCTATTAACAAACTACTTGTTATTTTATCCATTCACTTGTATCATTGGATTATAACACCTTAAGAAAGGAGATATTGTATGATTTCACAAAATGATATTGATATACTTACACACAGTTTGCCTTTTTGGGATGAACTCACTGACTTGCAAAAAGACTTATTAATCTCTTCAGCAAACATCTCCCATTATAAAAAAGGAAATCCAATACATTGTGGTGATAGTGACTGTATTGGTATCTTGATTATAAAGTCTGGAACAATACGAACATACATACTCTCAGATGAAGGTCGTGAGGTTACACTCTTCCGTCTTGATAATGGAGATGTATGTATTTTATCAGCTTCTTGTATTCTAAAAACAATAACTTTTGATGTCTATATAGATGCTGAAACAGACTGCGATATTATACAGATTAGTTCGTCTGTTTTTGCAAAATTATCTACAGAAAATGTTCATGCAGAGTTATTTTCATATAGATTAGCTACTGAACGTTTTTCTGATGTTATGTGGGCAATGCAACAAATTCTCTTTATGAGTTTTGATAAGCGTTTGGCATCTTTTTTAATTGATGAGATAGCTAAAAATGGCAGTAGTACTATAAATATGACTCATGAGCAAATTGCTAAGTATATGGGTAGTGCTAGAGAGGTTGTATCAAGAATGTTAAAGTATTTTGCTAGGGAAGGCATTGTGTCTTTATCTCGTGGTGGAATAAAAGTATTGGATAAAGATAAACTTCGTTCTTTGACAGTATAAGAGGCTGTACACCTATCCTTATTTATTTTACTTTATTAACTTAGAATAATTTTATAGATAAAATGTTTCCTTATTTTTTAAAATTTAATGTAATAATTATTAATCATTTCAAGTTAATAAAACCTAAAGTTTTTAGCAGTACAGTTCTATTTGTTAGCAAATTAATTTAACATTTTACTCAGTACATTATGCTAACATATAATCTAACTGTACTGAGTAAATATCTCGTTTCATCATATGAATCTCCTTTTTATACTCTAATACTTATAGTTGAATTTTAAAATACACTATATAAAACAATTATACTATATTTATATAGATAAAGTATAACCGTTTCATATAGTGTACTTATATAGACCTAGTAAGATAGAAAATAAATCATCAAAAAGAAGTATAAACAAGTTTATTTCACACAAACTCTATCTATACAGACTTACTCTTTGCCTTACATATCATCTGGGTCATAGTACCCATAGGGCAATAAACACACCATGAACGAGGTTTAAACAACATCATAGTAATCAATCCAAGAACAGTTGATGTAAGCATAACACTATAAAAACCAAATGCAAACTGTACCACCCAAGGTGAAACTAAAGTCCCATGATATGCCCATTGCCAAGGCATTTTTATAGTCCACAACAAAGTCACTACTTCTTTAAAATTTCTACTTCCTTCAAATACTAAATAAGTTGAAAAAAGCATGTTGGCAAACATCACCATAAAAAATGTCAAAAAACCATATCTAAACCACTTACTTCTAATAAATTTAGGAATATCTTTATTTCTTGACAGCTTTAATTTATTTCCAAGCAAATTAAACAGTTGCCCTCTTCCACAATACTTATTACAATACGCTTTATTTCCCTTGACAATAGAAATAATTATTGGAACAAAGAAACAAATTAATCCAATCCAAGCGAAAATAATATTTCCAAATCCCAATATCAAATATATTGAAGAAAAAATCCATAAATAGTCATACCAATGTTTTTTATTATTCATGACACTTACCTTCTTCCTCTTTTAATATTGTTATAATCTCAATTACAGATGCTGGACATATCTTTTTACAAATACCACACCCAACACATAAGTCTATATCAATTTTTGCACTAGTTCCATAGGGAACTGAAATAGCACCCCTTGGACATGCTTTTATACAGCTTCCACAAGCTACACACTCATTTTCTAAAATATTTGCATACTTCTTTTTTTTATTAGACATAATAACCTCCCTATATTATTAATCTATAAGAATTATATCAGGATACTTACTTTTTATCTGTGACTTAATCACATAAAATTTCAATATTAAAAATCACACTCTAGATACAGAGAAATTTCAAATAAAAAACGATATGAAGTCATTAAATTTAACTTCATATCGCCTTCTCTTTTGTGTATTTATATAAATATTTATTATCTAATATTTAATATATCTATAATATTTTCTTATACAGCTCTATAATTTTATATATAATCGTATTCTACTAATCACAGGTTAGACCCATCTAAAACTATAACTTTATTCACAATCTTATTTTATTAATCACAAATTAAACTCATATAGAAGTTTATCTTTATTTACACCTTACTCTATTAATCACAAGTTAAACTCATATAGAAGTTTATCTTTATTTACACCTTACTCTATTAATCACAAGTTAAGCTCATATAGAAGTTTATCTTTATTCACAATCTTACTCTATTAATCACAATTTAAACCTATTATAATTTTAACTTTATTCACAATCTTACTCTATTAATCACAATTTAAACCTATTATAATCTTAACTTTATTCACAATCTTACTCTATTAGTCACAATTTAAATCTATTATAATCTTAACTTTATTCACATATTGCATCATTAATCACGTATCAAGATTTTATAGTAAGCTTTAACTAAACACATGACTTTACCTTATTAGTATAGTTTAATCTATTAAATTCTTATATAATCTTAACTAAACACACAACTTTACATTATTAATTATAACCTAATCTTTTACATACTCATAATCTTATACACAGTCTTACCTTATTAACCACACATTTAGCTCATATATACCCTCAATTTTATTCACAAAATCATGCTGTTAGTCACACCTATACTCCTCTATAATCTTAAACTTATACACAACTTTAATCTACTGACCACAATTTTATTTCAACTATAATAACTTCTATTTCATAAATATATCATACTTGTATTATCCAAAAAATATCTATTTTTTTCTAACAATATGCCTGACATTAATAACACTCATATCAAACATTCTCGCTAACTCCATATAATTTTTTCCATTAAATAATTTAATCATAAGCTCATTTCTAGCCTCTTTTAAAGCCCCTTCCAATGTCTTAATATAAAAATATGTTCCCCCACTTTGTTGACACAATTCAAGGTATTCCAATAAACTGTACTTATGTAACTCCTTTGGAATACTTACCTCTATCTTGTGCTCTTCAAGTAATTCTATAATTTTTGTTAATTCCAACATATTTTCACCTCATATTTTATAATCTATTTGCTATTTCTTGACTTTTAATAAGCTTGTTATTACTATTTTATTGACCTAATAATTTAGTTCTTGAAAATGTAACTTATCCCCAAAGTAACAAAAATGCTTATGCCTAGTCTGTCCATCTCTACACTTCGCAACTATTAAATCAACCATCTTAATTCCCCTGTATTCTGATGCTCTAACTGCCTCCTCACTTTCTCCAATATCCTTCACTGCTTCTTCATAATCACTCCCTTTTAATTGATGTATATAAACCACATTGTTGCTATCGTGGTAGATGGCTTTGCTATCCCTCATAGGTCTATCTCCATAAGGTCTTGAATCTTTCATTTCATCATTTAACTGACTTAATTGAATTACGGGTATATTAAAATCTAAAGTCATATTTTTAAGTTCTCTTGAAAAAGTAGCTACCTCCCTTTCTCTTTTATCCATACTTTTCTGAGATGTAAGGAGTTGCACATAATCTACTATTAATAAATCTGGCTTTACCTGCCTTATCCTCTTTCTAATTGCACTAATTGTAGCTATCTTATCATTGATATAAATTAAGTTATTTTCACTTAAATCACCTATTGCATTTACAATAAGTTTCCAATCATTTTCATTTATCTCTTTAGATTTCATATTCCTTGTACTTACACCAGTTACTCTGCATATATTTCTCATAAATACTTGCTCGCTGGTCATTTCTCTACTTATAAATAAAGTCTTTTTACCTTGTTTAAATGAATTTAACATTATTTGAAGTGCCAAAGCAGTCTTCCCAACCCCTGATTTAGCTGCTATTGTAGTTAGCTCCCCTTTAAAAAGACCTCCTATAGTAGTATCAAGTAATTTTATACCAAATTTAAATCCAATATCTTTTTTATTTTCTAAAAAATCGAGTACCTTTCCTGCTATACTATTTACATCGTCATCTTCATCAGTATCCTTATCCAAAATCTGTTTTATATTACTTTCAAACTTGTAAATACAAGTATCGATATTTTCTCCAAGGTTTAGACTGTGTAAAAGGTTTTGGCAGTTTTGATTTATGCTTCTTCTAGCTAAATTTTCTTTTAAAATTTTAATATGACCATCAAGCCCAAAATTCTGACCCCAAGTAATTATACTAGTCACATCACTCGTTTTTATTAACAGAGATTTTTTATCTATCTTTGATTTCACAGTAGCCACATCAATTACTATATTTTCTTTTTTAAGTTCTTTCATAATTTTAAATATCTCAAGACATATATCATTCATAAACATATTTTCATTTAATTCATCTAGCTTATAGCTTAATTTATTGTCTAAAAGAATTGTGCCTAAAATAGACATTTCTATTTCAACATCTTTTGATTTACCCATATAAATTAATCTCTCTTTCCTCATAAGTTTTTGTATTTTGATTTTTAAATACATTATCAATTATAAATACATTATTTGTTATGATTCACTATTAATTATGACTATATTATTCGTCATGATATACTACGAATTATTAATATACTACGAATTATTAATATACTATTTATTCTGATACATTGTTTATTATGATTCACTACTAGTTATCGATATATTGTTTTACATAATTTACCACATGATAGTAATATCTTATTTGATATAATTCACTACCAATTATTAATATATCGTTCACTATAATTTACTACCCGATAGTAATATCTTATTTAATATAACTTACTATCAATTATTGATATATCGTTCACTATAATTCACTACTAGTTATTGATATATCATTTGCTATAGTTCACCATTTGCTATTAATATCTTATTTATCATAAATACATTCTTAGACTAATTAAATTTCACATATCGGATTCCAATATCTTACATTTTCATATTTTTTTCTCTCACGCATACTGTCATCATACGTTGTATAATCAGAATGTATATAATTACTACTATCATTACTAGTGCCTTCTTTACACTGGTGAACATTACTTTGACTTTTCATAGATATATTTTCATTTACATAGGATTCAAACTTATAGCTAAATAAGGTTTCTGGTCTTATATACATTTCCATTATGGTATTTTTCCACTTAGCCACTTTTACCTCAATAACTTTGTAGAAATCTTCTAAGACATAGCCCTCCTTTAGCCTCTCATTGATAAGTTTTATACTTATTGGAGAATTGATTTTAAAATTCTTACCTGATTTTTTATTTAGCATATTTATGATACTTTGCTGTATATTTTTTTTATTAAATTTATTTAAGGATTCTTTTTTCTTTGTTACAGATTTAGTCCCTTTTTGCATGTAATGAGTATGATTAAAATCATTCTTTTTATTTGTCATACCTGTATCATTAGACAATTTACTATTGCTCAATTTCGTAGCATTTTTAGTTTGATTATTTTCTATACCATTATTCGTTCTTTTATATATGTCATTGTATGTATCATTAAAGTTTAGATTTATTGACTCTGATTGCGAATTAGAATTTTCTCCTCTTGATTTTCTTACATCAAAAGATTCATTGATGTATTTTTTGATAGTGTTAACATTTGAAATGGATTTATTTTTTATTGATTTGATAGACGGAAATCTTCTTACAAGCCCTCATAAATGTTTATGACACCATGAGAAAATGGCTAAAAATCAAGGTTTTCCGCATATCTTCATTTATCTTGCCGTATCTCCGTACAAGGTGTTTTTGTAAGACCGGGCACCATTTTAGCACCACAAAATAAAGGAGGACGACATGAATAACGTACTTTTAGACAAGGGTATTATAACCCCGTCCGGCGAAATCAGCAAGGATAAGATAAACCTTGTCGCCGGGGCAATCACGCAGCCATTCGCAGAAATGGTATGGGTAACGACGGGCGGCGACATGGAAACCGTAAACCGCCTGACGGACGTACTCGTTACCATGAACACCCCCGCCGACCGGGGCAAGCTGTTCAAAATCATTAAGCTGCTTTACGGGCTTATGGGCTTGCGCTTCACCGAGGAAGCCGAGCCGATGGACGCAGACCCCGACGTTTTGGAATATTTCATCTTTTCCTTTACGGCAGACTTTGGCGAAGTCATGCAGGACATTATCGCTGATGAAAAAGAATAACGACCCGCACAGGCGGCGTTTCTCAATCCCCACAGGGGAGAAAAGGAACGCCGCTTTTTTCATGCCCTCACGTTACGCAGTAGAGCCAATAGAAGCCTTGTATCATGCGGCTTTGCGGGCGCGGTTTTGACAAGGCAAGGGAAATATACCTTTTCCCTCAAAATCGCGCTTCTACCGCGTAACAAATCCACAGCAAAGGAGTGATGAAGCTATGGCAGTTTTCCGCGTGGAGCGAAACAAGGGCTATACCGTAATGAGCAACCACCACTTACGCAATAAGGAGCTGACCCTAAAGGCGAAAGGGCTTTTGTCGCAAATGCTGTCCTTGCCGGAGGATTGGGACTATACCCTTGCGGGGCTATCCCACATCAACCGGGAGAAAATCGACGCTATCCGCGAAGCGGTACGGGAGCTTGAACGAGCCGGGTATATTGTCCGCAGCCGGGAGCGCGACGAGAAAGGACGCTTGCGCGGCGCGGTACTGCCCTTTATCCTTTGCCGCCCGGTATGCGTCATAGGCGGGCTTTGTCTTTTGGTATGTGGTAATGTTCTTGATAAGTACCGCCATATCCGCAAGCCGCTTTTCCGCGCCTTTGAGCGCGTCGGCGGTCTGTTCGTTTGCCGCCCCGATTTCCGCTATCTTGGCGGTCAAATCGGCGTACTGCTCTATCTGATGTTCCGTTAAGAAATTAAGCGTCTTTGCCGCCTGTTTTAGATTGTGGATTTTCGCCCATTGCTCATAGCCCCGGCTCTCTTGTGCCTTGATACTGTTTTGAATGTCAATGACAAGGGAGATACCGCCGCGCTCCTGTTTCGGGGCTTTGGTGGTGCGGGTGCGCTTGCCGCTTATCCGTTCCGTTAAGGCTTCCTCTGTATAGTCCGCGCCGAGCGTCTTTAGGCGGGTAAAGCGTTCCTGCCCCGGTGCGCGGCACGATATGTATTTTCCCTGCTTTATCTCATAACCCGCCGTTTGCAGCAGCGTTAGCAATTCCTCAAAGGTAGACGCTTGGGGAATAAGTGTATCAACGGCGATTTTGAGCTTGCCTTTCCAACTCGTACCCGTCCTTTCAGCCTGGTACTCCGCATAACTTTTTCCCTTGCTGCCCTTACCGGGAACGACGACGGATAAGCCATGTTCCCGGCACAGCTTGTCGCTGATGTTCCGTATACCGTAATAGGTGCGCTTATTGGAATTATACTTATGGTGGTCTACGAAGTTGACGGCGCAGAAAAGCACATGATTATGGATATGCCCCTTGTCTATGTGCGTCGTCAGGACGTATTCATACTGCCCCTTTGTTACAGCGTCGGCAAGCTGCCGCCCGATTTCATGGGCGGTCTGATAATCCACTTCCCCCGGCTCAAAGGATTGCATGAGGTGGTGGGCGAGGTTGTTTCCCTTATCCAACGCTTGCGACAAAGTAAATCCGAACTCAATATCTGCCGTTTCAGCGGAGCAGCCAAAAGAGGACACAAGCATTTTTCCGTCCGTCTTGTCCGGGTTTTGGATATAGTCAAGGGCTTTACTCAACGTGCTTTTAATAGGCTTAATCTTTGTAACCGCCATATCTCATTCAGCACCCCCTTGATTTCCTCTATGTCCTCTTGGTAGACGCTGCCCGTCGAATTAACGCGCCGCGCTATCTGATTGACGTTGACCCCGATTTTCTGTATTTCCGCTGTCATTGCCTTTATGTCGCTATGGTCTACCTGTATGATATACCCGTCTATTGCGATTTTACGCAGATATGCCGCCATGTTCCGGGTGGGTATGAGCTTCATTTTTTCAAGGATTAAATCGCGTTCATCTTCTGTAACGCGAAACTTGATTTGCACCGTCCTTTTCCGTCCGTCCATGCTCTGACGCTCCTTTCCATTTTTAGAGGGTTTGGGACACTTTCCAACAAGCCATTTTCAACCGACGCGCCGCAGCGCGGGAGGGCGAAAATACGGAAGTGGGTACCCGCTTCCTATGCTTGCTACGAAACTTTCTCCCTTACTCCTACTACAACGGAATTTCCATTTTGCCAAAGCAAGACAAAAGAAAAACGCTGCAATCCTCATTCAAGACTGCAACGCTCTTTCCTGCCTATTCAGTTTTCTTGTTCGACTTCTGCAATCTCTTTCGCCGTTGCGGTTACAATACGTATGCCCTTATCGCTCATACCGTCAAGCAGCGTGTCGAGCTGCCGCCGCCCGGTGCTTTTCCCGGCTGTCTTGTCCGGGAAAAAGAATTGGTCTACGGATATGCTGTAACGGGTTACAAGCTCATAAAAGATTTGCAGGCTCGGCTGTTGTCCTTTGTTCTCAATGTTCGCAAGGTAGCGCGGGGAAATGTTCATCTCATCGCTTACTTTCTTGCGGCTCTCATTCCTGCCCGTCCGAGCTTCTTTTATCGCTTGCCCGAAAGCTGCAAAGTCATATAGTGGTACTGGTCTTTTTGCCATATCAATTCACCCTCTTATATTGTATAGTTCCTATTGTCCGCAGGATATGTCTACACAATTCATAGGGTTAGCCAAAATAGAACACATTATTATTGGTTTCCCATTTTGGATATTTGTCACTTTTCTTTGATAGGGATTGACAAAATCTCTGAAATGAATATAATAGTCTATATATACTGAATAATTATTTTCGGTTATTTAAGGAGAGGAACAATATGCCAAAAATATTTAGTGAGCATGAACGCTCTGCAATTCAAGCGTCAATGTTGGAGGTTGGCGCAGAGCTTCTAAAGCGTAAAGGTATCAAACAAGTATCTGTTGAGGATATTGCCAAAGGGGTTCACATTGCAAAAGGTACATTTTATTCCTTTTACCATTCAAGGGAAGAATTGCTTTGGGATGTTATACAATTTGAGGAGCAACACATTGTTGATGAAATTTTATTTATTGCTTCTCAAGATTTCGATTTAAGGACAAAAGTTCGCAAAATTTTATATGAGGTATATTTGAAAGATGACAGTATCGTTTTTTATTTGCCAGAAATGGATATTTCATATATTATGCGAAAACTGCCGCCAGAAGTTTCGCGTTCAGTAGAGAAGCGCACAATAGATATTAACAGGACAATTCTTGCTGCTTGTGATATTGACGCAAGTGATGAAAATATTGAAATTTTAACCGGAATGTTAAATGCCTTACAATTTGCTTGTACAAATCAAATTCCTAAATCAAAATCAGCCAAAAGAGCGGTGCTGGATATTTTGGTGGAAGCAATTATAAATTACTTTTGTAAAGATAAACCCGTAACCTCCTTGAAAAGCGGGATATAAATATGGTTGTAAAATTGGACAAAAAAAGATTGTTTGGCGATAAGTGTTATTCAAAAGACTTTAATCTTATCATTTTAGGACAGACCATATCTATTTTAGGCTCGTCACTTCTGCGGTTTGCCCTATCTCTTTATGTGTTGGATATAACAGGACGTGCGGATTTGTTTGCCACCATATTCGCAATCTCCAATATCCCACGCATGCTAATGCCGATTGGAGGGGCAATCGCAGACCGCTTTAATCGGCGTAACTTAATGGTAATTTATGATTTCAGCAGCAGTTTCATTGTTGTTCTCTTATTCCTGCTGATGTCAACGGGAAATCCCTCTATTATTGTAATTGGAGCAGTTATGATTTCACTTTCTATCATAAGTTCCATGTATACCCCGGCAGTGAGCGCAAGCGTTCCTTTGCTGATACAAGAAAACAAAATAGAAAGCGCAAACGGGATAGTTACGGCTGTTCAAGCATTATCTGATGTTACCGCTCCCGTTATAGGAGGACTTTTCTATCACATGATGGGCGTTAATGCACTTGTTATCATCAGTGGTATTGCATTCTCTTTATCCGCAGTCATGGAGATTTTTATCAAGATACCGTTTATAAAACGGCAGCAGAAATGGAATATCATAAAAACAATTTTTACCGATATGAAAGAGGGTTTTGTCTATGCGATAAAGGAGCCATTTATTCTCAAAGCTATGATATTGGCGGCATTGATTAACCTTATTCTATCCCCTGTTATCTTTGTCGGAACTCCCATTATTTTGCGAGTGACAATGCAAAGCACAGACGTTATGTACGGCGTAGGTATGGGCTTAATAAATTTTGCCGCTATTTTAGGGGCACTGACAATCGGCTTTTTTACAAAGTCGCTCAAAATGAAATTAACATACCGTTGGCTCATTGCTACCGCTCTATTGTTAGTACCCGTTGCCTTATCACTTATGCCGTTCGTTGTAAACTTCGGCTATTATCCCGCTTTTTCGCTTTTCATGTTCGGGGTGATACCAATTTCTTTTATACTGACTTTGCTGTCCATCTTTGTTATCAGTAAAGTGCAGAAAAAAACATCAAATGAAAATTTGGGTAAAGTAATGGCAATTATTATGGCCGTAGCTCATTGCACAACACCGATAGGACAAGTTGTATATGGTAATATACTTGAATCATTTCAAACGCAGACCTATTTACCTATATTGCTAATATCTTTTACCTTGTTAGCTCTGGCATTTGTTGCATACCGTGTTTTGAAAAATGACGAGGAATAGACAGTTTGTAAACAGGATGTATATAAAATTAAGAACAATACTTTTGAAATAAAAGGAGGCAACAGTTATGTTTTGGAGAGCAAAAAGCGGAAGTGTCGGCATTGACGATACAGATATGGACTATATCTCTTTTGGAAAAGGAAACGACATTTTAATCATACTTCCCGGATTGGGTGATGGATTAACCACAGTTAAAGGAATGGCTATACCTATGGCTATGATATATCGTTTGTATGCAAAAGATTACAAAGTATATATTTTCAGCAGAAAAAATCATTTAAATGAGGGCTATTCTACAAGAGATATGGCGAAAGACCAGGCAACAGCCATGAAAATTCTTGGTATCACTAAAGCAAAAGTTTTAGGCGTTTCTCAAGGCGGAATGATAGCCCAATATCTTGCGATTGATTATCCTGATTTAGTCGATAAGCTGGTACTAACAGTTACGTTATCGAAGCAGAATAGCGGCGTACAAGCAGTTATCACAAATATGATTAAGTTGGCAGAACAAGGAAATCACAAAGGTCTAATGATTGACACAGCCGAAAAGTCTTATTCGGAGAATTACTTGAAAAAATATCGTTTGCTTTATCCCTTACTTGGGAGAATAGGCAAGCCCAAAAGTTATAATCGGTTTCTTATACAGGCGACCTCTTGCGTTCAACATAACACATACGAAAAATTAGGTAATATTGTATGCCCTACTTTGGTAATTGGGGGAGATGACGATAAAATTGTTGGTGTAGCTGCTTCTATTGAATTAGCCGATAAGATTAAGGATAGCGAATTGTTCATCTACAAAGGTCTTGGACACGCCGTGTATGAGGAAGCAAAAGACTTTAATAAGCGTGTTATAAGTTTTCTAAACAGGTAATTAGAATGATGAAATTAGAATGGCTTCGCTGCCCTATTTGCGGGAATAAAACCAGAAATCGAATACGAGAAGATACAATTTTACTTAACTATCCCTTGTTTTGTCCAAAGTGCAAACAGGAAACATTAATAAACATACAACAATTCAATATGTCAGTTATCAAAGAGCCAGACGCAAAGACGCAGAGCCGATAACCTATGAGAATGTTCCTCATGGTTATCGGCTCTTTTCTTTTCAGATAACTGCTTCTACTATGCGATTGCTGACAAATTGCAACAGATAAAACCGTTGCTTGTCGGTATGGACACACCCGAACAAAACAGCGGCGGTTTTGAATAATCAAAGCCGCCGTTTTCCTTTTTCAAAATTGGATTTACGGAGGGTGTATTAAGGTCGCCCTTTTTTAAGGATATGGCGGTATCAAGGAGGTATCGCTATGTCCGTTTTTACTTTATCTAATCTTTTCAACAGTCTACGCTCAAAAAAAGCTATACCCCGCCGTTGGGATATTTCGCCCATGAGTATGAACTATCAAATCATCTAAATACTTCTGATAATTCCTTTGCGTCTGTCCGCGTTTTGCGGACGGGCGCATTTTGCGTTTTTGGGGGATTTTTTCAAAAAAGTTTTGCCGCCATTCGGCGTTTGAAAAAATCGCCTGTATTATCACGCGAAAAGGGGAGGTACTACCTACCTTTCGGCACGAAAGGAGGTGAGAACATGGAACCTAATCGCATGGAGTTTCAGAAGCAATGTATCTTTCAAAGTTTCTGTAAACGGGTGCTGCATAACGAAGCCTGCAACGCCCATGATGAAATCCGGCGGCACAGAGCAAAGGAGGTAACTTTTCCGACCTTGCCTTGCATGAGGAACGGCAGCTTTACACCCTTGACAAGTATTTTCAAGGGGAAGAAGCCGAACCGGGCTATCAACAGGCAGGAAAGAAAATCACGCCGAAGCTGCTGCTTGACGCAATCCGCACGTTGCCGGAGGAAAAGAGAAAAGCTATCATGCTGTACTATTTTGAGGGCTTGACCGACGTTGAGATTGGAAAGCTATTCGACACGTCGCGCAGCACAATACAGTACAGACGGACAAGCTCTTTTGAACATCTAAAAAGATACTTGGAGGAACACGCTGATGAATGGAACGAATGGTAAACAAACCGACTGCCCGGAAATCGCCCTTGTTCCTTATCCTGTCATTGTGGCAGCGACAAAGGGCGACCCGGACGCTATGAAAATTGTCTTGCAGCATTTCAGCGGCTACATAGCCAGTCTTTCTATGCGAAAGCTCTACGACGAGCGCGGCAACGCCTATTTCGGCGTGGACGAGGATATTCGCCAAAGGCTGCAAGCAAAGCTGATGAGGGCAATCCTCACATTTCGGGCTGAATAACTGCACCCGATAGCGAAACGTCTTAACCCCTTTTCCGTTTCGCGTCAATCCGCAGCAGCCCCGTAAGCACCTTGTCAAAGAAAGCGACGCAAGATAACGGCGACGCAGTATAGGGCAAATCGGGTACGTCCTTTTTGCGCCGAGCCATACGGCGGGTGCGCCATGACGCTTTTCCCCTACGGGGAAAAGCCGAGCGACCAACACCAACGCCGGGAAGCAAGTTAGCAGCTTGTGGGCGACGACACGCATTGAGGGTAGACAAGCCTTTACAGCCACAGTCCGAGCGTTCAGAGCGTCGCAGGCAATGGGTAAAGCTGCCTTAAATGAGCAGGGGTGAAACTCCCGCGAGGTTGTGCTAACAGCCGCCCGATTAAAGCCTTTTTTCGTAATTGACCTTTTAGCCATTTTACGAAAGGGGGTATTCCTATGGCAAAAAAGGAAATGACAAGCCCCGCTATCCCCGTATTCCCTATGTTAAAGACCGTTGAGCAAATGAGCAGGATTAGCGGCATTGGGGAAAACAAATTGCGCGAGCTTATGGATAGCGGCGAGCTTGAATATATACAGAATGGAAACCGCCGTTTGATTGCTGACGCTGCTATTTGGGATTGGTACCACAGAGCAAAGCGAAAAGCAAATCCTCCGGCAGGACAGGGAGGTTAAGCTATGGCGGTATCAACAAGGCAAGTCAAAAATAAACGAGACAGCAACGGCGTACTGACCGGGCGACCCGGTACAGTTTACGACGTGAATATAAAGTACACCGCCCCGGACGGGAAAAAGAAATCCTATGCAAAAAAGGGCTTTGCCACCAGAAAGGAAGCGATACAGCATGAAGCCGAAGTAAAAACGAAGCTCCAAAATCCGGGGCAAATCGCTTCAATCACTTCACAGCGGAAACAGACCGTTGCAAGCTACCTTAACGATTGGGTGGAGGGCTACGCCAGAGTGAACTTGCGCCCCTCAACCTATGACGGGTACAAAAGGACGATTGCAAACTATATCAATCCATATATCGGCGGTGTTGCCCTCAATCAACTTACCCCCGCTATGGTAGACAAGATGTTTCAGCAGATTATCGACAAGGGCTTGAAACCGTCCACCGCAGCCGGGGCAAAGCGTGTTTTGAGCGTGGCGTTGAGCCATGCCCGAAAATACCGTTACATTGAAACCAACGCGGCAAAGGACACGCTTACGAAGTTTGGAAAGAGCGACAAGACGCCCGACCCTTACACGCCGGAACAGGTGAAAGACCTCATGCAGCGCGTAGAGGGTACTGTTTGGGAAATGCCCGTTATTTTAGGCGGGCTTTACGGTATGCGCCGTTCTGAAATCTTGGGCTTGCGTTGGCGCAATGTTGACTTGGAAAACAACACCTTTGACGTTTCCGAACAGCTACCTTTTAAGGTGCCGCCGAAAACAAAAGTCATTGAGGAAATGGCACCGCCGAAATCCAACGGGCGAACGCTGCCTATCACAGAGCTTGCCCGCCCGTTCTTCCTCAAACAGTTTGCCATGCAGGAAACACAGCGCGAACAGGCAGAAAAGGACGAGAAACCTTACTATGACAACGACCTTGTTGTAGCGAAGCCGGACGGTGCGCCTATCGCCGCGTCGTGGGTATCTTCACAGTTTGGCAAGCTGCTTGAAGATTTAGAGTTGCCGCATATCCGTTTCCATGATTTACGCCATACGGCGGCTACGAATATGCACCAACTGACGGGCGACTTCTACACCGTAGGCGAAGTGTTGGGACACACGCTTGCGGGTATCGGCGTATCGCTTGGGCTGTCTATGAACTTTGAAGCTGTTACCGCCCGTTATGTGGACGTGCGGCTTGAACGCAAAAAAGAAGTCCTGGACGCTTATCATGGGGCTGTCAAACAGGCTGACCCGGCAAAGGCAAAGGAAGCCGAGCCGAAAAAAGCAAAAAGCGCGGCAAAGAAAAAGAGCAGTGAAATGGAGCTTTAACCGCCTTATCTCTTTACTGCTTCTTGCAGCCTTTTATAACCCCTCGTGGGATTTGGGCACCATTTGGGCACCATTCACCGAAAAAGCACCACCAACACAGGCGATAATAGAAACGCCGAGAACGCGCAAAAACGTAGTGTTTATGCGGGTTTCCGGCGTTTTCTAATCCCTCAACCGACCTAAAATCATCTTGTGCGAGAGAGAAATATTCTACTATTTTTTATAGTACCTCTGTTATGGAAATTGTTATAACTACGTTCTACGTCATAATTATCATTAGACAAATGCTCATTACTACGATACTCAAGTTCTACATTCATATCGCAATCAAATGAATTATCTTTACTATTACAACCAAACTCTACATCACTACTGTTATCAACAAATTCACCTTTATCTACACAATCAAGCTCTATATCATTACCAACAGAATCTCTATTACCTACACAATCAAGCTCTATATCATTACCAACAGAATCTCTATTATCTACACAATCAAGCTTTATATCATTACCAACATAATCTCTATTACCTACACAATCAAGCTCTATACACTTGCTATCATCAAATAAACTTCCATTAAACTCTATACTTACATAACTATATACAGAACGATTACCTTTTACGCCCTTAGATACCAATCTTATTATCCCTAAATCCAAAAACTCTCTTACAAGCCTGCTTATAGTAGAAATAGAAAGTTGTAAATCTGTGGCAGCTCTCCTCACTGCCATATAAAATTGTCCTCTTGGCAGAGTCCCTTGGAGTCTTTGTACATTTTCCTTTCTCATTATATAATGATTAAATCTTATTTTGTTAATATCATTTCTTATGTCAAAGCCCAATACCACTGAATTCAATTTATAAAATCCATTATTCATATCTATTTCCCCCATTTCTACTAATAATTGCTAATAACTCGATAGTTATTATTTTTATATAAACAACACAATAGTTTAAATATAAATATATATTTATTTTAATCTTTTCTAATTTAACAGCTAATTCCTTAAAATATCTATTTATATTCTTAATTTTATAAATATATTATGTCATATTAATTTATATTTCTTTATTTATATAGTTTATTTATTGTTTTTTCCCCTTTATACAAGCAATTGTATCATTTTATCTATTTTTTAGCTAACAAATATTTTCGACTATTTTTTTGTATTCTCAATATATCTCCAGTATCTAACAAATTCTTTTATAGAATATACAATGTATTTAAATTAATAAGTAATAAATTTAGTTAATTTGTCTGAAAAAACTTTACAAAACGTCTTTTCTACTTTTACACTTACATTTTATAAGACACTTTGCATTATGTTTATATACTATTTTCATTGAGTATTCGCTTAATATTACTTACACACATACAATATCTAACAGCCAATTCATTGTAGTTGACTCCATTAAACTGTTTTACTATTTCTCTATTTCTAGCATATCTAAAAATCCCCTTATATGTAGGTATATAAGTATTTGTCCCTCCATACATCTTAGTGACTTCTATAAACTTATCAATCCCCACTATTTCTACCATTGCATGAAACTGAACTGGTATATCTTCCAATTTTATTTTCATAAACTACACTCCCCTTTTAAATTTTTTTACAACCTTAACAAAGTTTTTATTTAATGAATTATTTACTAAACTATCTTTATGAGGGTATTACAAAATGAACTTTCCCAATATAGATTTTTTTAGTCTTATAACTGTATTAAATTTAATAAAATTTTTCATAACCTAATAACTTTGTTAGCTTTAATAAAGATTTTAATGCTTTAAAGGTAAAATGTTAATATTGGACTTTTAACTTTTTTATTTACAGATTAAATTTAATAATTTTTTTAACATAAACTTTAACACCTAACATTTAACTCTATACATATAAAACCCTACTCAAAAATAGCTCAACTAACATGAAAATACACAAACACTGTTTTTAAATACTAAAAACATATTTCCATAAATAACTTATAAGTTACCTCATTATACACATATGAAAATTTTTTCTATAAAAATTTACACAAAAAATCTTAAGAAATTATGGTTTAACTCCGATATTATCTTAGATGATAGTATTATAGTTAACAAAGAAAGTCGACAAATCTTTGAAATTAAATTTTTAGGAGGTAATTTTATGGCAGTTGTTTCAACAAAAAATTTATCTAGTATAAAACTAAAATTGGATGCTGGTTTTGATGATAAGGGTAAGGCGGTTATTAAAAGTAAGTCATTCGCAAATGTAAAGGCAGAAGCATTGAATGATGATGTTTATGCTGTTGCAGAGGCAATAGCAAGTCTTCAAGAAAATCCTATTGTAGATATTTTAAAATTAGATAGTACATCTCTATCTAAATAATAACTTTTGAATATAGTCTACTTCAAAAATAAGAAATCTACTCTTTATATAAAGTGTTAAATTATATAATGACTCAATGTGCTATAGATTTTATATGTTATAACTTCAATATTAAGTGATAAATTCAATATAGTTTATAAATTCAATATTATAGCTTTGATACATTGATACTTTAAAGATTAATATGTCAAATATATTTCAACTTACACATGTTAGCTATTGCAAGTGCTGTCACACTCAATTTAAGCTAACTGAAATAATATCAAGGCATTTACTATACTAACAACAATTAAAATCAACAAATTGATAGCAACAATTAATATTAACAATTTAAAATATAAATTATTATATCGGAGGTAACTGTATGGAGATTAAGAAAAAATTAGTCATGAGTTTTAAAAATGTAAAGGATAAGCAAGTTTCTTTTTCTATAGAAAATCCAAAAGATAACTTAACTGAAGAAAATATAAAATCTGTTATGGATTTGATAGTATCTAAAAATATTTTTTCAGTTGGAGGATTCGACCTTGCTTCTGCTGTTGAAGCTAAGGTTGTAGAAACAAATACCACTCCTTACGACTTAGTTATAGAATAGGAGGCTAATTTCATGGATGATAGTTTACAACTGTTAATAACCAATGTTGGTTTTCCCATAGCTCTATCTATGTATTTATTGGTTAGAATCGAGGGTAAATTAAACACTTTATCTAACAGTATTGATACACTATCCAAAAATATTTTGGTATTTAAGAAGTAAATTTGACAATCTATGTAAATCATAAAATAGGTCTATTTGTAAAATAATTAGATATATTCTATGAAAAATACTAGGATATTTGGATTATATTTCCAAATATCCATAGTATTTTTTGAATTTTATCACCTCAAATTTGAATTTCACTGTTTAATTTTTGAATTTCACTATACATAATTTGAAATTTAGAACGCATCTAGTTGGACTCAATAAGATATAATGCTATTCTAATGACAGTAATAAAATGAGATGACGTTGTTACATAAAAAATATTAGAGAAAAGCTAAACATTTAATAAAAATCTAAAGTAATTTATTAATATCACTAATTGTACATTTATTGACCTATTTAATAATCAAAATAAAATAATATAATTCAATAGTAAATACTAACTAATTATATTTAATTTATAAATAGATAGTCAAAATACAAAAAATAACATATTATAACAAATAATGACTAATGTTAAATGAAAACTTAATACATAAGAAGCAAACGATTAGATAAATTAAAATTCTATTATAAAACGAAAGGATAGTAAAAAAATGCAACTATATAACACCCCTTTTAATACAAATAAACACTTAACCTATTTCTTTATATTTACTCTATTACTTAACTGGATATTCAGTCTTACACCTGTATTATTTGGAATTACAGGCACTATACTTGGAGAAATCATATTTTATCTTGCATATACGTCACCAGCTATTGTAGGTCTACTTTTTATCTCTACAGTCTACCCACAAAGTGCAAAACAGGATTTCATTTATAGATACCTAAGCTTTAGAGAAATGGGCATAAAATGGCCATTATTAACAATATTATTTTTTGCTTTAACTTTTATTGTTTCTTTAACAATAGGAAATTACTTTAATATAAAAACTTCTGATATAGATTGGGTACATATAGCAATGTATAAACCCTCTCAAATAGCTTTTATTTTATTCGCAAGTTTTATATCAAGTATACTTAGTCAAGAATTTGGATGGAGAGGATATGCTATTGATAAATTGTTAGTCAGATTTGGATTTACAGGTTCTTCAATTATTTTAGGGCTTGTTTGTGGAGTTTGGTACTTAGGGTCATATTTTACACCTAATCAAATACCATATAATTTAGCACAATATTCTCTATTTGACGCATTTTTATTTATACCAAACATTGTACTTTTAAACTTTATCATTAACTTTGTATATATCAATACAAATAGAAGTATTTTAGCAGCTGGATTTACTCATATGATGTACTTCTTCTTCAATGTTCAATTGATTTTACACTACCCTATTAAATTATGTGTAATAGCTCAATATGTACAAATAATATTTGGTTTGATATTTCTTGCATATATAATTTCTTCTAATAAATTTAAACAGAAGGTAAACTCTGAAATTGAGCAGATAAAGTCAGATAATTTTGAATTTGAGCTAGAATATTAATTTTAATATGGGCCATAAAATTTAAAATAATCTGTAATTTGATACAACTATGAATCAAATGCAGTTTACTCTCCATAGTTTATAGTAATAACTGTAATATAAACGTACTTCCCTAAATGCTTGAAGTATACAAAAACAAAATATATACTGATTATAAGCGAAAAGGAGGTTATATTTTAATGTTTAAAATTGGAGAAGTTTCAAAATTGACACAGGTTTCTATTCGTATGTTACGTTATTATGATGAACTCGGTATTCTAAAACCTGCAGAAATAGATAAATATACAGGTCATCGGCTATACTCGGTTGAACAAATTTCAACTTTACAAAGAATTGTCTTATTGAGAGATTCAAAATTTAGTGTTTCAGAAATAGCAAATATCATACATAATTGGGATGATGAATTTGTAATTAAAGAATTAAATCGAAAAAAGAATGAAATACAAAATGAAATAAAACAAGAACAACAGAGAATAAATAAAATTGATAAGCTTATAGAAGCCATAAACTGTGATAAAAATGAGATTCATTACAATGTTGTCTTTAAGAAGATTCCAAGTTATAAAATCATATCACTTAGAGAAATAATACCAGACTACTACTCTGAAGGCATCCTCTGGGAGAAGTTATATGATTTTGTTAAAAAAGAACATATAGAAGTATCACGTCAATCCAACAATAATATAGCATTTTACCATGACGAAGAAGTTAGAGATAATGGTGTAGATATTGAAGTTGGAATTGTCGTAAAGAAGCTTGGAAAGAATAAGTCTGAATTTATATATCATGAGACAGAAGAAGTTGATATAATGGCATGCACTATGGTGTATGGTCCATATGAAAATATAGCTGGTGCATATGAGTCCTTTTGTTATTGGTTGGATAAAAATAGTGATTATAAAATGTCAGGTATAAATAGGCAAATTGGTCATAAAGGCGAGCATAATGAAACAAATCCTGAAAATTATCTTACAGAAATTCAGATACCTCTTATAAAGGTTTAATATATTTGTAACTAAATGTCTAAGTACCAACCACCCATTGACATCTTAAAATTTTCATGATAGTATCTAAACGTGTATTAAACACGTTTAATTTTTTATGAAGAAATTTTTGAGGGGAAAAATTATGAGAGTAGATTCAACAAAAGAACAACTAATTAATGCCACAATCCAGTTACTATCTTCACATAGAGATATTTCAAGTATTACAGCTAGAGAAATTGTAGCTAAAGCAAATGTAAATTTAGCTATGATTAATTATTATTTTAAATCTAAAGAAGAGTTGATTAATACTTCTATTAAAAAATTTTTAAAGCATCATATGAATGAATATAAGGCTACACACGATACTAAAAATTTAGCACCTAAACAGCAATTAAGGGAAATACTAATTGCATTTTTTGATTTTATAGGAGAATATAGTCAATTTATAAAGGTTTCTGTACCCTACATATTAATACAAGAAGAAATTGTTTATCCATTTGAAATACTACCTTTGGTTAAGGCTCATTATGAAAATCAGGACAATAAAAAAACTGAATCTGAATACAGGACTATTGCATATCAAATAACTTCATTTATTCAGTTACTTTTTCTTCGCTCTGATGCTTTTTTTAAGTATAGCGGTATTGATATTAAGAATGTTGAACAGAGAAATAGTTTAATAGACTTTCAATTAGATTTACTTTTATTAGATATTACAAAATAGTAATGTATTTATTTTTAATGTACATCTCTGTTATTCCCTAGTAATGGATGAAAATATTTTCATTGACTAAAAGACACTTACATTAAATAAGGGGGAGTTTTAATGTTTTTTACATTTATAGGAGTAATATCAGCAATTTTATTATTGTGTACAATTATATGTGGTTTATGGATAAAACTTAATAATCGTAATAATGACTCAAATTCTCACTTTACTTTTTCAATACTTTCAATCGCTTTTTCGTTGTTGATTGTGATAGCTTTTTTAGTAAAAAATTAATATCTTTTTTATGATAACTTCTTTACTATTATACTTTCTTTATTATAATAATGTATCTGTTATAATAACTTCCTTACCATTATATTTTCTTTATTATAATAATATCTTTTTTATGATAATTATTTACTATGGTATAGAAATATTTGACTATTTATTACTGTCTTAAAAGTATTTCTCTTGTTTTTTAGTATATTTTAAAATACTTATTTACACTTTTACTTTCACTCTAAAACTCTTGTCCTCTTTTCTATAATACAGTACTCATTGCTTTATAACCTTTTACTTTTATTCTAAATCACCTTACTTTACGATAACAAATACCTATAAACAATCTTCCAAATACTTCCACTAATACAATCAATTTAACTATAATAATAACCTCTCCCCTATCTTTAGGTGCAGGTTCTCCATTTTTCTCAAGTAACCTCTCAAGAAGACTTTCATAAATAGGTTTAGATTTCATAAGTGTAGCCACAATATATGCCACAATCGAAATTACTGATAGTGAAAGCATTTGACTAACAGAACCTGTCATTTCAAAAATCAATATAATTCCAGTCAAAGGGGCACGCACAATAGCTGTAAAATATCCTGCCATAGCCAAAAGTACAAAATTATTGACATAATCTGGATTCATTCCAAAAACTTTAACGCCTACCATTCCAAATATTCCACCCATAAACGCTCCTAAAACAAGCAGTGGAAAAAAGATTCCCCCTGGTGCACCTGACCCAAAACTGACAGCCGAAAATATAAAACGTATAACAAAAATCAAAACAACCATTCCAAAAATATATTCATTACTTGTAAGTGCTTCAACTAAATTGTGTCCACTTCCCAACACTTCGGGCATTACAAACCCAAGAATACCAGCCATTATAAATGGAATCAACAGTTTTCCAAATGTACCGATTTTAGGAATCTTCTTATATAAAGAAAAGATTAATATAATCAATCTCACTTGATTTAACTCCACCCTCATTACATGCAATCAAAATATCCTTACAAACTGATTTTCCTGTAAGGTCTCTACTATTGATACTTTCTATGTATTGCCCTATTACTTACAAAAGTGTTTCGCTAGCAGTAGACACTTAATTTATACTAATACTCCACAATTTATATAATTATTATTCATATAGTTACTTGTTTTTACTGACAAATTTAAGTAACAAAATAATCCATTTGAATAACAAAAAATAAGAGATAAAGGCAATCTATTTAAGCCTTTACCTCTTATTTTTACTGTTTTATTAGAACTGATGTTTACACTCTGTAAATTCGTAAACATCCATTAGTGCTTCACCAAATCTTTGATAGTGTACTACTTCCCTTTGACCTAAGAATTTCAATATATCTTTTAAATCAGGGTCATCAGTTAAATTTATTAATTGATAGTACGTAGCCAATGCTTTTTGTTCAGCAGCCATATCCTCATGTAAATCCGTTACCGAATCGCCAAAGACATTAATATAACTTGTAGTAAAGTTTACTCCATTAGAATCTACTGGCTGAAGACCATGTCCAAAAGTAGCATAATTACTTCCAAGCCCAGCAGCTTTAAGTTCTTCTGGAGTACAATTACCTATTAATTGATATAACATTGAAGAAATTATCTCAACATGAGCCATTTCTTCTGTACCTATATCAGTTAAAAGTGCGCGAGATTTTCCAGTTGGCATAGTATATCTTTGTTGAAGATATCTAGTTGCAGCTGCCAGCTCACCATTAGGTCCTCCCAACTGAGTCATGATATATTTTGCCATTCTAGGGTCTGCTTGTCTTATGTTAACTGGATGTTCCAGTGTTTTTTGATAAATCCACATATTATCTTACTCCTCCTTAATATATATTAATAATAAATTTAATTTTAATATTGTATAATTTTATTTATAAAATGATTTATCCCATGGCCAAGGTTCAGATATCCATGACCAAGGATATTCACTTGATTCATACCCAAAATTAGTTAATGCTCCATATCTAGACTCATAATCACATACAGCTTGTGTAAATTTATCGCAGTATCTGTTGTATGAATCAAGTGCCTTCTTATCCTTTGGATTATTGTCTAAATATAAATTTAATTCTATACAAGCAAATTGATATTCTGAAATTTTCTCTAAAAGCTCTCTTCTATTTAATGACATTAGTACATGTTACCCCCTTTTTTAGCTCTAACTCTGTTTTTAGGATTTGCATATAGCCAATCATTATAGTTATTTGACTCTATTAAATCGAGTTCAGGAAATAAAGTACCTCTTTTTAATGCTGTTTTTGGATTGTATGTGTCATTGTAAATTTGACGATTAATGTATGGTCTAGCAAATTCACAACAATAATCTTGTCTATCATCTTTTAAATATCCCATTAATTATCCTCCTTAATTTTTAGAATTTTGAAATAGTATTGTTTTAAAAATTGTATACTGATTCTATATTATAAGCAGTAGTTTTAATAGACCTCTAATAAAATTAAATGAGTATCTTTTTTGTTCTTATGTTATTCTTAAAAATTGGTGTAATTAAACTAATCTTTTATAAATATCTATTTGAAATAATTAATATAGAGTTTATACAATTTTTTATTACTTAATTACTATTTACTATATATTATTCATTTTTAGATAAAATGTGATTGTATTTTATCTAAATCAATATAAATATACAATTTAATACTATTTTTGCTTATTAATAAATTGATATTAAAATATTTTAAGTTATATTATTTAATTTAATTTAAAAATATAGCCTTAACACCTCTATATTCATATAGCTTCTCAATACTTGTACATTTATAAATTCTCTTAATAGCTATACAAAAATAAAAAAAGAATAGGATATTTTTCCTACTCTTTTCTCTATATTTATACATAATATTAAAAGCATTCATTTTTAATATATATTTTTGATTTTCTTTTTATTTTAATATATATTTTTCTTTTAATAAATCTCTTTAATTTTCTTATTCTATATCAGAACCAAAAGGAATCCATGCATTACCAAACTCTTTATCTTTAAATAAATAAGCTAATCCAGTTATTTGCTTCAACCTAAGAATTTCATCAATTTCCATACCGAGATGCTTTGATATCCATTCATCAGATTTTCCAATTTCACAAAGTTCAGTTATAATTTTGCTCATTAAATCTACATTATGAGAACCCCTTGCACGATTGTGTCGAATAGTACTTGCCATTCTTTCTTCAATAGATTTATCAATTACTGAAACAGGAAGAAGTCCATTTTCTCTATCATATATATCCTCATTTTCAAGCATTATTCTATAACGATGAAAACCATCTACAATAACATACTTGTCTTTTTCCTGATTATAATAACAAACAATTGGCATTGTATAACCATCTTCTTTTATACTTTTGTACAACAACTGCATTTCTGGTGGGGCTACTGCATTTGGATTATAGTCGTTAGATTCTATTTTTTCAATTGGTACTGCGATGATTCCATATACAGGACTTTTATATTCCATAGTATCTTAACTCCTATCTAATGGATTTTTTCATATTTTTTCTTAATATATTCTGTTCTAACTTTTTGTTCTTTTGTAGGACCAAATCCCATAAACTTACACATATGGTCATTTTTTAAAATACAATAACACATTCTTTTCCAACTTGGTATATCTTTGGTAAATTTAATATCATCTGTATCATCAGGTATATCATCCAAAAATATGACCCTACTCTTTTTATCTTTTGTATGATTTGAAACTCCATTTAACTCTATTTTATAACCTTTTCTCATCAATTCATGTATAACGATTTCTGGCAAACCACCTCCTGTATTATGCCAAAAATCAATAGATGTTGAAAATTTTTTAATATAGCTATTTCTTATATTTTCAGGTAAGGTATCAAGCAAAAAATAGGTAAAACTTTTCCAGGTATGCCCATATGGTAACTTAACACTACGATATCCCATCGCTTTTGTTTTTCCATAAATAGAAGTAAAATTAGCTCCTTGTACTCTAGCAACCAATTTCACCCATACCTTTGGGTCTAATACCCTATATAAATTTAAACTCTCTTTAGCTGAATCATTAAAAGGTGATGCTACTCTCATTTTTCTTGGAGCTACTCCAGCTTTATAGAATAAATCATAAATTTTATTGTAATCATAGTTAAATTTATAGTTGGCTAGCCAGACATCTTCTATCTCCCAATCATATATAGGTGATGCTGTCCAGACATTTTTAAATTCCTTCGTTATCCAGCACTTTCCTTTATATCCATGCTGTTTATTTACAATAGAACAATAACGTTGTAGAGATTCTGATGCTCTCGTTCCTAATAAGCAAACAACTTTTGCACCTTCGTGTATATCTCTAATCCACCTACCAAATTGTTTTGCCAAACTTTCTTGTCTCATTTTATATTTATAGTAAGTAAAAGGATTATTTTTTTGATTTATTATGTATTCTTTGACTGGCATTTCTCTTACCCATAAATCTTCTTTCTCATCATCCCATGGATACCAAAACATTTCATAATTTCCTACAGCAGTTCTTGTAGCCATTGGTAAACACACCCAATATGGTTCAATATCTTCAATATTATCCTCAAATACTTTTTCAACATATTCAGTAGTCATACTATATTGAGCCTCAAAATCTTGATGAAATACTCCTATTTTGGAACTTATATTATTCTTTCTCTTATAATCCAAAACTAAATTTAGCAGTAAACCACTATCTTTTCCTCCGCTAAAAGATACATAGATATAATCAAATTCATTGAAAAGATAAGAAAGTCTTTCTTGAAAAGCTTCAAATACATCGGATTCTAAATATCTCTTATCCATTTGAATTCTCCCCTTTCAATTAGAAGTTTATAAAACCTTACAATGCAATATTATTATGCTTTTTTAGCAGTAATCAGCATAAATTATACATTATTTAAATACACAAATCCAACTAAACACGTATAATTATAATATAATTATACTTTTGTATTATAAACTATATTTTATCATTATTTTACATTTTTTTCCAATATATATAAATATCATATTTTTCTATAATCCAAGACTAACTACTTTATATTTACATATTAGTCTAATAAAACATAAAAACTTGACATACTATTGTCATAATTACTTTGCTATACTCAAAAGTAAAAACGGAGGTAAATTTTAATGTATGAACGTATGCTTGATAAAAGCAATAAACCTTGCTTGTCTCAAATAATAGAATACATAGGTAAAGATGGATATGCACGCTTGTGTAAGTTGGAAACTTACCTGGAAACTCAATATAATTTATCAAGAGAACTTCGATTTCCTTTTGGAAATAATTATGGTTGGGGTTACAAATATAGCCATAAATCTTTTCATTTATTTTATGCTTTTTTTGAAAAAGGTGCATTTACTGTTATGATTCAGATAGGCGATAGGCAAGTTCCATCAGTAGAAAAAATACTAGTTGCTTTAACACCAAAAGCTAAAGAACTTTGGGTCAATCGTTATCCTTGTGGCAATAATGGAGGTTAGATTAAGTATCGTATTTTAGAAGATGCAGACTTACTTGACATTATTCAGTATATAAGAGCAAAAAAAGCTCCACCTAAACAAAATTAACTTTTATTTTTTGTCATTTAAATGTAGTATATATAAATTCAATTCTTGCCATACTAAAAAAATATAAAAAGTATCTACTAATATATCTTATCTGATTTTTTACAGATAAGTAAAAAATTTTATCACAATTAAGGAGTAACTAAACAAACCGATAAATCCAAATTTGTTTATTCTTTTTTATTGGAATTTTTGATAACAGTCCCTATACATATGCCAATTATCATTCCAAAAACTAAACCATAACACATTTGGATACCTACATTTCCTTTAGAAATACCCATAGCACAACCTATAGCCACTCCAAGTATCATACCTACAAACATACATATAATAACCGAATTGTTGTTTTTATTCATAGTTCTTCTCCATAACTTCATCTACTATTATTCCTTTAGCATTTGCATATTGTCTAAGAAACTCCACTTGACTTTTCAAATCATCTTTTAAATCTTCTTCTTCGACAGCCCTAAATTTTGACCATCCACCAACAAAAAGACTCATATAAAAAACCTCCTTTATGTATATATTTATTTATCCATATAGTAGTACTAATTTTCTTAATATTCAATATATTCTGTGTAACTGGTCGATAAAAATGCATAACTGGATAAATAATCAATAAAAACAATATTTTAAAACAATTTTCTATAATATATTTCAAAAAATTAGTAATTCTATTAGAGTAAAACATTCAAAAAATTCATTAAAATAAGTATATCAATTTATATATTTTAAACTTATGCTCAACCATTAATTAAAAATAGTTTAATTATCTATTACTTATTATTATGATTATAAAAACCTTATTTAATAATGAAATATTTCTATTACAAAATTTAGTTAAGATTGATTAAGTAAAAATATTTGTGAAACAACCTAAATTTTACAGATAATAAGATTATTCTACAATACGATATACACCTTGTTCTTAAAATTTGATAAATAGAATAATGGATATTTTCACTTATTATACTTAGAAAATATCCATTACTTAACTTAATTTATTTAAAATCACATAAAAACTTTATTATTTTTTATATTGCTCTTAATTATACTCAAATATCACTCTTTTAATACAAATATAACATTTTTCAACCTTTGTAAAGAATTCTTAAAAATATTTGAAAAAGCTTCTGCAAAATTTTCAACATCACCTTTTTTTAAATACACAAGTATCTCCAAACATACATCAAAACGTGTTTTCAAAATTTCATTATACTCTTTACGAAAGAATCTCTCTAAATAAATTCCAAATATCATATATTGTTTTAAATGCAAAAATGTTTCTTGCAATACGTAAATTTGTGTATAATCTACTATCTTACAAAGTAAAACAAAGTCGGGATAAACCTTACACTCTTCAAAATTATTTTGTAAATATCTTAAGTGAGCTTCTATATCCTCAACATCTATGTAATCTATCTTCTCCTTTAATAAAAGGACTACATCCTCAAGAGTAATCGTAACAAATTCTATAGCATCTAAAAGCAAATTCAATCTTTTAGACCCTTCTTCTGTCTTTATATAATAATCATCATACTCAGAAAAAAGGGTTATATACGTTCCCTTGCCATTAATCGTTTTAGCAATTCCCCATTCATTTAATTTATTATACGCATTTCTAACTGTTGGAAGAGATACACTATATTTATTAATTACCGAAGTAATTGATGGCAGACAATCTCCTATTTTAAGACTTCCTTCAAAAACCTGACAAATTATATCTGAAACAATTAAATCATATAAATAACTATTTTCTAATGATACAGAATTAAAATTATTTGCATATCTACCTTCTGGAACATAATTTTTTATCATCTTAAGTGTAGATTCTCTGCAGTTTTCATACATACAGGTTAATGACTCCTTGAATTTAATGAAATCCCCATTCAGTGCATATGAATAAATTTTTCTTATTTGTTCTATATACTTATTACTAAAAAAATCTACATAACAGTCATCCAAGTTATCGACACTATAAACCATTTTTGAAATCATAGCATCATACTGAATAATATCACAAAAATATTTAATAAGAGAATTATTTGTTTTACTTATTAGTTTCTCTATATATTTTATCCTCTGTTTTCTAAAAACAAAATAGTCAGAACTATCCTCTGTTATACAATCAGTAATCTCATGTAATTCTTGAAAATCTTTAGTTGTAAATCTTTTGATATTGTACACAGCGATAGAAGGAAATATCAAGCTAAAAATCTGATACATCTCTGATACTTGCAAAATCCTCTCATATGATAATTCAGATTCTATTGATTTTTTAGTGTTGTTGATTAAAACTGGTCTACACCCAACCTTTGTTTCTATAAATCCCTTTTCTGACAACATTTTTATTACTTTTTTTATAGTATTTCTTGATACCATATACTCTTTGGACATATTTTGGATGGAATCAAGTCTATCTCCAACAGTAATCTTACCAGTGTAAATTTGTTGAATTATATGTTCAAAAATAATTAGATATTGTGGTTTTTTTTTCATATTTTTCCTCTTTGATAAATTAGATTTATTGCCTTTCATAAACTAGATTTATTTTTATTTAACAAATTAAAGTAGTTGCTTATTTTTTCTTCATAATCTATAATTAATATAAACCATTTATATATATGGTCTAAGTTTTATAATACCATAATACAGTAAAATAGCATATTATATATGACTATAATAAATTAACATGTTATTGTAGTAAATTAATTAGAACAATTTTAAGTGTTTTAAAACTTCAATGAATATATATTTTTTTTTAGATATTATTTATGTTTGCTAATAGAATAACTTTACTTAATTTTACACAATAAATCATATGATACTTAAAATATATAATTATGATACTTGCTATATAAAATTATAGGGATACTCTTTAAACTCTATCTAGCACAAAATATATACAATAAAAAAGAAGGTATCCATATAAGCTCTTTATATGTACCTAAAGAAAAGATGTAAAATCGAGTATATAAAATTTACTCCATTTTAAGTAAATACAATATCATTTTAAAAGAGGATATACTATGAAATACCATATTTTTTTAATCATAACTATTATATTAATAATTGAACTCTGCAATATCTACATATACAAGGTAGCATCTTTTGGAAACAAGAGTATAGCTGTACATAAGAACTATAAATACATATTTATAGTAAAACCATTAACTTTTTTGACAATAATGTTTACAGAATTACCATTACCACTATTTTATATATTGTTTTACATAGTAAGTCACAAATTGCTTTTAATGAACAAAAAAAAATCTAATAGCAATCGTTTTATTCCTAATATAGCAGTAATAAGTTTTTGTATTTTACACCTTATTACTCTAAGTATAATATCTCTTGTTGAAAATACAAGTCTAGATACTATGTTTATAAATAGGACCTATAAGTTAACTAGCATTTTAATTGCTTCTATTTTAGATTTTATCTTATGGTACTCTATAGATAAACTAAAAGAGCACATTTACATAATAACTAAAAATCAAATAGAATTCAGTCTATTTTTAAAGTTTATTTGGTTCACTTTAGGCTATATATTATTTGATAGTGTACAGGTTACATTTTCACCACCAAGTTCTCTAACTTCCTATTTTATAATTGGAAGTAACTTATTATTAACCTTACAACTGATTATATTCATCAATCATATATATTCCATTGAAAAAAACATTTATTTAGAAAAAGAACATAATAGACTAGAAATGATAAAGCAAGAACAGTTATTAAAAGTCAATTTATTAAAGAAAAAAGCTAACATTGACGAATTAACATCAGCATATACTCGAAAATTTGCTTTTGAAAAAATACAGTCTTACATTGATAATAGCTTATTATTTTCATTGGTATATATCGATTTGGACAAATTAAAGACAATAAATGATACATATGGACATTTAGCTGGAGATAATTATATTATTAACTTCTCAAGTATAGTTATTGAAAATTTAAGAACAGACGATATATTTGCTAGAATAGGAGGAGATGAGTTTATAGTTATTATGCCTAAATCTAATGAAAACACAACAAAAGAATTTATGGAGAAAATACGTAAAATTATGGATAATAAGATATCTTTTAGCTATGGTATTGTGGAAGTTCCTAGCGAAAATAAAATGACTATAGAAGAAATTATTAATATTGCAGATGTTAGAATGTACACTGATAAACAAAATAATCATAGAAGGAACAGTAACTAAAATGGATATGTATATAAGCTTACTTATAATTTTACTATGTTTTTCATCTTATTATCTTTATCATTATAATTTTTTTAAATATCTAGACATTGTGATTAGTAAATCTAAAAACAAATATAAAGTATACGTTATATATTCTCTATTTAATTATTTAATCTTTATTATTTGTACTTATTTAAGATTACATCTAATTACAAATTGGACAATTTTTATGTTGGTTTTATTCATACAAATTAAAATAACTTACAAACTCCCCATCATAAAAAACCTTTTTTATTCACTAAACTGCTCTATCATTAGTTTAGCAATAAACATATTTTTTAGGTCTTTAATGTCAATAGTATTAGACATGCCAGCATATTTATTTGATAGTAATTCTATTACAAATATTTACAGAATGTTTTCTATATCATTTAGTTTTATAGTTACAGGGCTATATTTCTGTTATAAAAATCATAAAAATAATCAGATTAGCTTTGAAACAGTTTTAGAAGACAAAAAAAATCTGATTTTTTTATTGAGCCTTATGTTTGTAATGTACTTGTATCTATGTTTGAGTCTATCAATATATTATACTGTTGAAAATGTCTTGATTTCAAAATTATATGGAATCAAGTCTGCCATAATAGTTTTGGTAGGTAACTATATTGCAGAAAGATATAGCTTTAGAATTACTCAAATAAAAAGTTACGATAGTAAAAACCAAATAGAATATGTAGAAAGCTTAAAAACAGAATATGAAATTAATAAATTGAATGATATTGTATATACAGATTTACTGACAGGCTTCTACAATAGACCTTTTGTAAACCAAAAATTATCAGAATGGACATCAAATCACTACAAATTTACTTTATGTTTTGCTGATTTAAACAGCTTAAAACTTGTAAATGATAAATTTGGACATCAATTTGGTGATAAATACATATCCACTACTGCACAAATAGTAAAAAAACTTATAAATATAGAAAATTCCTTACTATTTAGGTATGGTGGAGATGAATTTGTATTCCTTTTACAGAATACAAGTTGTATAGAAGCAGAAAAAATAATGATTAATATCAATTATGAATTATCAAATTTAAGTAATACTTACGAGTATCCTTATGCTCTTTCCATAAGCTATGGGTTAGTTGAGTGGGATGGAATATCTGATATTGAAACTTTAATATCAGAGGCAGATTCTTTGATGTATGAAAATAAGCTTAAAAATAAATCTACTTTAAACTAGGTAATTTAGATATTCTATAAAATATATGTTATAAGGGAGTCCTAGGAATGTCAAAAAGTACAGATTTTGCAAATATTGAATATAGTTTATTAATGAATGCACTAGATGTAAGCGTTAGTAAACACCTATTAGATGAACACTTTACTGTTGTTTGGGCTAATGACCGATATTATGAAATGTTTGGTTATACAAAAGAAGAATACGAAACTCTATTTCATAATCAATGTGACCTTTTTTACAAGGATAATCCAGAAGATTGGAATGAACTTGTAGATATTGTAGTAAAAACGTTTTCTACTGGAGCAAAAAAATATGATTCTGTTTGTCGTATGAAACATCGCAGTGGAAAAAACTTTGGATAAAGTTATTTGGATTTTTAACAGGAGAAATAGTTGATGGATACCCTATTTCATATTCTGTTATGGTTGATATTACAGAACAAATGATGATTAAAATAGAACAAACTTTTACATAAGAAAATACCCACCAAGCTATGGTTTTTCTTACTGCTGTTCGGTGGGTATTAGTAGTATTATGAAATCTAAAAACTTTAAGTATTACTACTTCCGCTAACGCAATCACAAAGGTTGAAAGCTTCAAAGCGAAAATAGGCTTTTTACTCATCAAACGTCACCGTACCTGCCAACCCGTCCACCGTTATCATTTGTCCGCTCTTAATAGTTCGTGTGGCAATGTGTGTAGCCATAACGGCTGGGATGCCATATTCACGTGCGACAATGCTTGAATGGCTAAGAGGACCACCAATGTCCGTTACAATCGCACTTGCAGATGAAAATAATGGTGTCCATGCTGGAGTTGTGGTAACTGCAACCAAAACACTTCCAGGTTGAAAGCTTTCAAAATCTGCTGGACTATTCAGTACACAAGCTGGAGCCGTCACAACACCAGTACTGGTACCAATGCCCGTCAACACAATTTTCCCATCTTTCTGCTTCTGTAGTGCTTGTGATATAGTTTTTTTGTTTTTCTCTGGCAACTTGGATGGTGACACATAACCCATGTATTTTTTAAGTTCAGATTTTCGAACAGGTATTAACCCGTTCATATCAGATAGAGACTTATTTTTATCCAACTGTTCTATAAGTGCCTCCAATTCCGATTTTGTGAGCCAATAAATATCATCTAAATGTGAAATAGCTCCTCCTCGTATGAATCGTTCTGAGATTTCCTGAAACATACAGCGAATCAGAGGATGCCCCATTCCCATCAAATAAATAGCATTTTCACGCATAGGAGAGGTTTCCTGCGCCCAATGGAGCAACTTAAAAAATAGTTTTTTACGCAATCCACCTATGTGTTGTAAAATCTCTTCTTCTGCATGTTTTCTACGCTTTTCAAACGTGGTCTGGCGTAAAAAAGGACTTTCCCCTTTTCCTTCCACAAATGTTTTTACGGATTCAAAAGTTGTTGTAAGTGTCTCCTGTGGTGTGGAATACGCAAAATCAAATTCATAAGCAGTACGACCAAACTCTTTAAAGTACTTATTGATTCGATTTTTCCATTCTATCCATACTTCCTGTGAAACTCCAACAGGCACAACTGAAGACATGAAATCTTCTGCTATCTTTATTGCAGGACTGTTTTGCAGATAAAGGTTGATGCTGTTATTTTGCTTTACCCATTCTGAAAGACCCCACAACTCCTTTTCCGATTGCAGAGCAATCGTATCAAACCCAAGCAGGAAAACGGAAGTATCCGTTATACCAGCACGGCGAACTGCTCCTTGAAATAATTTTGTAAATAATGTTTCACTGATAGAAGCAGCAGGCAACGTAAGCTGAATCCTTGTGAAATAAATACATGCGGCATAAAATATTGTCTGAATACCCTCCATAATTTGATGGGCGTTCATCGTATGCAGGGGCTTTTCTTCCCATTGTTTAATAGCATCCTCATATCCTTTTCGTGCCGTTTCCCAGCGTGCAACGCTGTTCATAAGTGTCCTACGTAAAGAGCGTGGGGAAAGGGATTTGATAGCAATCAAAAGTGGCTTTGATTTAGCAGAAAGATAAACATATCCATTAATAACCGTGTATGCCCCGTTTTTTGGCAGTAGTTTTTTCGCACTTTTACCAAACATATCTATCCATAAAAGCTCCGATGCACGGTTTACGATTTCAAGACCTAGCGTGGCGAACAAAGGTGTAACAGGATTTGGTAAGTGTTCTGCCAAACTTCCCTTTGTGTATACAACATCCTGTTCTGGCAATACCCATTCCGGTGGCAGAACAGTAATTGGACGAGCCTGAACAATGTACAATTTATCTTTTTCCAGTGCCCACTCTACATCCATAGGCATTTGATAATACTTCTCAATTTTCTTTCCAAGCTGTATCAGTTGCATTACCTGATTACGAGTAAGAGCATATTTTTTTCTTAACCTTTCAGGAACCATGGTTTCTTCTGTTCCTTCTGAAGTACGAACCGTCATAATCTCTTTATTTGCCACTTCATACGATATAATTCGTTCGGAGTCCTTATCCACTACGATTGTATCGGGTGTAACTAAGCTAGAAACCACCGCTTCACCAAGCCCCCATGCAGCGTTAATAATCATTTCGCTACGTCTACCATTGATTGGGTTTAACGTAAACATAATACCAGATGAATCGGAAAATGCAAGCTTTTGTACTACAACAGCAAGTGCGACAATCTCGTGCTTTATATTATTCTTCACACGATAAGCAATAGCACGAGCTGTCCATAAGGAAGCCCAGCATCTCTTTACAGCGTCAATAACTTTATCTTCACCTTGTATGTTAAGATAAGTTTCCTGCTGACCTGCAAAAGAAGCGTCAGGTAAATCTTCAGCAGTCGCAGATGAACGGACAGCCACCGATATGTTCCCTAATCCGGCATAAGCCGTTTTAATTGCGTCCGACACTTCCTGTGGCATTTCTCCATTATGGAAAAGCACCCCTATTTTCTTAGATACATCTTCAAGTTGGCTGGTATTATTGGAATCAATACCATCTAGCAGTTTATTAATTCGAGACTGAATATGGTTCGTCTCAACAAAAATCTGGTATGAAGCAGTCGTAACATGAAAACCGTCTGGCACAGGGATGCCTGCTGTCAATAGTTTTGATAAAGACATTCCTTTTCCACCAACAATTTCAATGGTTGCTTGTTTATGTTCCAGTGGCAAGACATAATAAATCATAATCATTCACCTCCATCATTCATAATCCCGTGCAGAAATATATTCATTGTTTCATCCAACATTTTTTCCGAACTATCTGATGGTCGGGACGTGTAGCTGATTGATAACATGGAGTTAATTAACAAACGTGTCACAAGAGCGGTATCCGTTTTGCGAAAGATACCTGTGGTCACACCATTATCAATTACCGATTTTATAATATCTTGATATGCATAACGAGCATCTTTAAGTCTCTTTCGATACTCTTCTTCTAAATAATCAGATTCTGTATTTAACCACATCAGTACAGTTCTATACTGCTCTGGAAATCTAAGATGATTAAGCATGATTTTTCTAAGGCACTGTTGTGGCGAAGGTTCACCATCAATAATCCTATGAACTTGTTGGATAGTTTTTTCTATTTCTTTCTCAACTGCGTATACAACAATCTCGTCTTTCGTTTTGAAAAAATCGTATAGACTTGACTTTCCCATGTTGGCTAAAACTGCAATTTCTCTCATTGATGTTTTTTTGAATCCATTTTCAGCCATGAGACTCAAAGCAACAGCAACTATTTTTTCTCGGCGTTCTGCTTGTTGTTCGGGTGTAAGCACAATTCCTTTTGGCATAAGGCGATACCTCCTTTTAGCGACCACTGGTCGTTTCTTTTTTATTTATCATACAGCGACCATCGGTCACTTGTCAAGGTTAATTTTTTCCATTGTATATGGTACTCGAGATAAAAATGTTCATTTTAGAAATTGCTCTATTTAAGTAGAAATAGGCTTCATCATTAGAAAACAAGACTATAAATTTAAGATATTTATCATGTTCAAATTTCATCAATCTCAAAGTTTAAGATATTTATTAAAAAATAATTACTAAGAAATAGCATATAAAAATTCAAAAAGGAGTTGAACTTAAAATTCAATTACAAAAAATCAAATTTAAGACAACTCCTTTATTTTTTATTTCTATTATTCTTTATCTCTATTTATTACAACTCTCTAACATTTACCACTACTGCCTTAGGTCTAGTCATAGCCTCAATTGAATACTTAACACCTTGAGTTCCCATACCAGATGCCTTTACACCTAAAAATGGGAAGTGGTCTGGACCTCTTTCAGTCTTATTATTTATTTGAACAGTACCAACTTCAAGTTTATCAGCTATATAAAACGCCCTATCAATATCACTTGTAAATACTGATGATTGAAGCCCATACTCTGATTGGTTAGCAATTTCAATTGCTTGATTCATATCTTTAACTCTTATAATTGGAAGTACTGGGCCAAATGGTTCTTCCCAAGCAATCTTCATATCAACATTTACATTATCTAACAACGTTGGATAGAATAAATTATTTTTTCTAACATTACCTGTTATTAACTTTGCTCCTTTATGTAATGCGTCATCAACTAACCCTTGAACAAAATCGGTTGCTTTATTATCTATAAGAGGTGTGATAACTACTTCATCCATTGGATTTCCAATTGTCAACTTCTCTACTAATGGCTTTATTTTTTCCACTAATTTGTCAGCTACACTCTCTTGTACTAGAATTCTCTTTACTGCTGTACATCTTTGCCCTGAATATGAATATGCTCCAGATACTATATTTTTAGCTGCAAAATCTAAGTCTGCATCTTCTAATACTATAGCTGCATCTTTTCCACCAAGTTCCAATAATAATGGCACCATTCCAGATATTTTAGATATATGCTGACCAACTTCAGTACTACCAGTAAAGTTAATAAAATTAATTCCTTTATGTGTTACAACATAATCCCCTATCTCACTACCCCTACCTGTAATAGTATTAAGTACTCCATCTGGTATCCCAGCTTTTCTCATAATTTCTACTACATGAAGTGCACTAATAGCCCCTTGTGTAGCAGGTTTTAATACAACTGCATTTCCACCAATAAGTGCTGGTGCAATCTTTGACATTGATAAATTTACAGGATAATTAAAAGGAGATATAGCTAAAACAGTACCTAATGGAACTCTCGATACATATGACATCTTATTTCTTGTTCCACCAGGAAAGTTATCGCCACTAATAGCTTCACCTTCCATATTTTTTCCTACATCTGCTGTATATCTTAAAAAATCTGCTGTTCTCTCAACCTCTGCCCTTGCAGATTTTATGTCTTTGGCTATTTCAAGTACCAGTATATTAGCTATTTCATCTATATTTTCTAACAGTAAATCAGCAGCCTTATGAAATATATTAGCTCTCTTGTATACAGGCATTTCAGCCCATACCTTTATACTCTCTTTTGTATTTTGGATAACTTCATCTACTTCATGTTTTGTCATAGATTGTACTTTACCAACAAGAGAATTATCTATTGGTGAGTAAATTTCTATTGGTTTTCTTGAATTAGATTCTACCCATTTTCCATTTATTAAATTTTTATATACATTTTCTTTTGTTCTAAGTTCATTAAACATATTTTTATTCCTCTCTCTGATATAACTTTGTGTATTTAAATTATAGCCATTTATTCGTTATGTAAACATTTCTTTTTCTTATAAACGTTTACCTAGAAAAATTTTTTAGAGTTAACGTTTTTTCTACATTTTTCTATTTTGATAACATGCTCGCTTGAAACTTATTCAAATCAAATTTTAATACAAGTCTCATAAATATTCCTCTATATCTAAGGAAGGTTAATATGAGTGAATTAATATAAAAATAAAAGATATAGTTTACAGAATAAATGATAAACTGAATATCACACAAAACTTGTAGACCCTAGTAGTTATATCATGTCGCTTTACTCTATGTTGTCTACAATAGTTTCTATATTTCTAATAATATTAGGTATTAAAATTAAAAAAATCCTTATAGTAATTGCTATTACAACAATTATTGTAAATGTTTTAATAATCTTAGATAGGTAGGTGTATATATGGTAAAATCCTTGAAGACTTTTAATAAAAATTTTAACTTGATGGTATTAGGTCAAATAATATCATTATTTGGTGCATCAATACTTAAATTTGCTTTGTCTTTATACATACTTGATATAACTGGCAAAGCAGAAATATTTGCTACTATACTAGCAGTATCTTCAATCCCAATTATAATATTCTCCCCTATTGGTGGAGCTATTGCTGATATATTCAATAGAAGAAACTTAATGGTTATTTTTGATTTTTCAAGTAGTATTACAGTGTTAGTCTTAGTAATCTTTTTATTTAATAATAGTGGCTCAATATTGCTTGTAGGAATTATTATGACCATATTATCAGTTATAAGCACAATGTACCAACCAACAGTTCAGTCAAGTACACCCATGTTAGTCGATAGTGAACATTTAATGAATGCAAATGGTATTGTAGCAGGAGTTGCATCCCTTACAAATATCGCAGGACCTGTATTGGGAGGTGTTTTGTATGGTATAGTTGGGATTAATGCAATTGTAGTTATCAGTTGTATAAGTTTCTTTATATCTGCAATTATGGAGATATTTATACAAATTCCTTTTATTAAACAAGAGCAAACTAGCAATATTATAAAAACTATATTTACTGATATAAAAGTTGGTATTATTCATATGTGCAAAGAAAATAGGTTTATATTAAAAATACTTTTTTTAGCCATAGCAATAAATTTATTTTTAAGCTCTATGTTAATCGTAGGCATCCCCTATATAGTAAAAATAACTATGGGAGCTAGTAACTTCTTATACGGTCTAGCAGAAGGGGCAATCTCTTTTAGTTCACTAATAGCTGCTGTGAGCATAGGTGTTTTCTCAAAATACCTAAAAATCACTAATTTGCATATTTCCTTTATAATATGTGCACTTATGTTTATACCAATGGCATTTTCAGTCTATCCATTTATGTTAAATACAGGATTTCCAGTTCCGTTTTTAATCTTTATTGTTTCCTCTATGCTAATATTTTTTACAACTACTCTTGCCTCAATATATGTTATAACAATCACACAATTAAAAACTCCAAATGAACTCTTAGGAAAGGTAATGTCAATTCTTTTTGCAGGAACAGCAATTGCAATGCCCCTTGGTCAGGTTATGTATGGTAAACTTTTTGATTTATTATCAGATAGAGTGTACATTATTATACTAGGAGTTGGATTTATTACGTTACTTATAGCATTTGTATCAAAGATAACATTAAGGAACGAAAAGCTTTAAATACAAAGAATTCAGATATAAAAATTTAATTTTCACTAATTTCTGAATTCAAATACAAAATTGTGTATCAGTGTGTTGACGTTTTGGAAATTGATTGATATAATCAATAAAAAATAAACTTTATAAAAATTCAAAATATTCAGCTAGAGGAGTGATAAAAATGAGTTACATGCCAACTTTAGAACAAGCATGGGAAATATTAAAAAAATACAATAAGGAAGAATTTCATATAAGACATGCTCAAATTGTCTCTGGTGTTATGAGATACTATGCAAAGGAGTATGACCCTGAAAGAGTAGAATTTTGGGAAATCGTTGGACTTTTACATGACTTAGATTTTGAAATGTATCCTGATGAACATTGTGTTAAACAAAGAGAACTAATGACAGAGCTTGATTTAGATAAATCAATAATAGATTCTACTGTAAGTCATGGATATGGATTAACTGGTTCAGATGTTAAGCCAGAACAATTCATGGAGAAAGTATTGTTTGCTGTAGATGAACTTACTGGTTTAATTGGTGCAGCTGCAATAATGCGTCCTTCAAAAAGTGTTTCTGATTTAGAATTAAAATCTGTTAAAAAGAAATTTAAAGATAAGTCATTTGCTGCTGGCTGTTCTCGAGATGTTATAAGAAGCGGTGCAGAGATGCTTGGCTGGGAACTTGATAAACTTATCCAAACAACTATAGAAGCTATGAGAAGCTTAATTCCAGAAATGGCAATATAGCCCCTCATACATATACCATAGAAGTTACATCTTTGAAGAGCATTTCTCCTTTTGATGCAACTTCTTTTTATATTTTGCACAATAAAAATCTTAAAATTTTGAACTCATTACTTAATACTTCAAACTCACTACTTAATACTTCAAACTCATTATATGTAAAATCTGTAATAAGTACAACAAATAATATATAATTTATAATAAGTATAAACCCTCTGACTTTAAAAATTTCTCATAAATAATAAATAATTTCAATCTGAACATGTCATTATAGGATTTCATTACATACATTAAATTACATGATTGACTGCTTTCTTCACATTTCTGAGTGGTATAGCAATTTTAACTATAAACTTTTTATTATCATATTCAATTACAACATTGCCACCATACTTATTTACAGCGTTTTTTATACTTTTTATTCCAAGCCCATGAAGAGAACCTTTTTTATCTGTCATAATATCTCCATTTTTATTAGTAATGACTTTATTGACCTTAGTATTTTCCACTCTTATTAGATAAAAATTTTGCATAACATCACCTTTAATACAAATTGCTCTATTACCATTATCAATTTTATTACATGCTTCAATTGCATTATCTAAAATATTTGAAAATATATGACATACATCAACTAATTCAATAGCTTCACAACAACTAAAATTTATTCCTATTTTTAGTTCTATATTATTTTTATCACAGATTTCTTTCTTTTCACTTAATATGGTGTCTAATATAAAATTACCAGTATTAAATAATAACTCATTACTCTGGACTTCCACTTGTAAATTATTTAAATATGAAGTAACATCAATTCCTTTTTTAACCATGGCATTTATACACAATATATGATTTTTCATATCATGATTTAATAATCTAGTTTTTAAATATTTCTTTTCTATATCTTCATAATACTCATTCTCACATTTCAAAATATTTTTAATCATATTATTTTCTACAACTAAAGTATTATATTGCTGTAATTTCTTAGCAATTAAAATTAAGATTATACTTGATATAAGTAATACAACAGAAATCATAATGAATTGACAATTATGAATTAATCTTCCTGATTCTGAATTAAATATGTATTTAAAAATGACAAAAAAAGATGCTATATTAGCGACTATGGGGATAATTATATAAAATAATGACTTTTTATTTATTTCTATATTCCATTTTATCTTTAGTGCTCTATACAAAAACAAAGTTAAAATCAAAAGTATCTTTCCCAATACAATAGACTCAATCCTGTATATATCTCCTGTCACCATCTTGCTCATGTTATCTATAGAATTAAACCAAACTGTTAAAGATATACTTAAGGCATCTGTAGCAATTAGTAACATCCAGTAGATTAGAGATATTAATACAGACTTCATAATCCTCACATCATATGAGATTTTGTAAAATACAATAGTAATTATCACAGATATAATTACTCTTATATTTGGATGTACATCAAAAAAATAAACTATATTAGCAAAAACAACAATCCCTACTATATACAGGTTTATTTTTCTATTAGAAATCTTTTTCTCACTTGTATAGTCTAGCATTTTCTTACAAAGAAACCATTCTATCATAAAGGGTATCACAATGAAAATATTCCAAAATAAGCTTGACTTTATCATAATACTTTCTCCTAATGTATTAATAAATTATTTTTTTATATTTTACGTATAATTTAATTATATACGACTCTACATGTGTAGTAAATAGATTGTCAAAATTATTCCAAATAAGTCCATATTTCTTTTCTTTTTTAATTATATCACTAAATTTACTAAATTGAGCCAAACGTTATATCGCTTTTTTCATTAATAACTATATAAATTTATCTATAAGTAAATATAAAATATATTATTCATAAAACTCTTATATTATTTTCATATAAAATCCTATAAAAATTACAATAAAATCTTTTTTCATACGATATATCTTGATAGGCGAAGTATGTCAAAGTTACAATAGATTATTAAGAAAAGTTACTAAATCAAAGTCTATTTTTCCTTCAGATGGTTCTCTGCACAAATCATTATACTTAACAACTATAGATATTTCTGAAAAATGTACTCAGAAAATTAGAAGTTGGACTCAAATTTTAGCTCATTTAAGTATTTATTTTTAAGAAAGAAATTTAACTATAAATTAAGAAAGAAATATTTCAAAAAATCAAGAAATTTTCTTAAATAGGTAATAATTTTTGTAAAAATAGAAAAATATTAAAATAAGGCTATGATTTTTACAACCATAGCCTTATCAATAAATACCTAATTATCACTTAAAAAATAAATTTTTATTTAAAGAACACACATGAATATTTCCATACTCATAGCCTTATCAATAAATACTTAATTATCACTTAAAAAATAAATTTTTATTCAAAGAATACACATAAATATTTCCAGATTCAGTGAACTTACGTAAGTTCACCTTTTATTTATACATCAATTATTTTCATAAACTTCTTTTATCTCATCTTCGCTTAAGTCAAAATCATTAAATTTGTTTAATATATCATCTAATTTAAAACCATTTTTTTTCAACATTATAATTATTTTATAATCTTTTTCTTTTGCAACTCTTGTTTCTGTTTCTCTTTCAATCTCTTCTTTAAAATTTCTACTTTTATTCATAATGTAAGCACCTCTTTTCAGATTTAATAAATATTCTTCATTGCTACCTAATTCTTTTAATCTATCAAGTGCTCTTTTAATAATAGAATCATTCTTAGCTACAACCCTTACATCCAAACTAGAAGGATTACTAATAAGTTTTCCCCACAGTATAATTCTATTTACTATATAATTAGATTTATGAATTTTTGGAAGCTCTATAAAATATAATGCAGTTTTACTAGAATAAATATCTGGATGTCCATCCATTGTTAATCTCATACAATTTACATAATCTTCTATGTGATTATATTTTACATGATTTAGTATATGTATTCCAAGAGTTTTTCCAATTTCTTTATATTCTTTACCTTCTTTTAACTTTCTACCATGTACACGACTAAGATAATATTCAGCTCTTTCCAAATAATCACTCTCAAGAGCTCTTTGCATCTCAATATTTATATGATTACTTTCTTCATCTTCAGCCAAAATATCAAGTCTAGGTCTTTTCTCTCCAATGTAATTAATTGTTGGGTCAGTTTCAACTCTAATTATTCTTTTTATTTTAGTAAACGGTTTGATATTCCTATTAGCATATGGAGCATCTTTGAGAATATCATTTATAAAATTTACAAGTAAATCGTAATCATTATCTAAAGTGAACAATGATTTAAATACCTCATCATACTCAGGCTTAGCATATCCATCTTCAGTCACAACTTCACCAACATTTTCACTAGTCAAAATCTCTGTTGGAATTAACTCCTTGATTTTATCTAACTCGTCATTAGAAAAATCACTTCTACTAAGTATGTCATTTAATTTTTTGGTCCATTCTCTATCCTTTTCTTCAATTATAGTTCTCTTATACTCTTTTGATGTTTTAATAATGTTAGATTTTTCTTCTAATTTTTCTATCATTTCAACACCTCTTTTGTATTCATCATTTCTTGACATTAAACTGATTCACTATTTATTAATAAATCTACCACACAAAAAACTAGAGGTACATTATCATAAAAATATGATTAACTGTACCTCTAATTATACTCATCTTTTTATAAATTTAATCACTATATAAACATATTGATTAAATTCATCTTATCTATTAATATCTTATATATTAGTTTTGAATAATACTTTCTCTTGATTCAATCTCTTTTGAAATACTAGCTATAAATTCATCTAATTTAATACTACCTATTTCACCTTTATCTCTTGATCTAACAGAAACACTATTATCAGCTACTTCTTTTTCACCTACTATTAACATGTATGGAACTTTTTCAAGCTGAGCTTCTCTTATCTTAAATCCAATTTTTTCAGCTCTATCATCTAGTTCAACTCTTATACCCTTATCAAATAACTCTTTCTTAACTTCATTTGCATAATCCATAAATTTATCAGATATAGGAAGTATCTTAACTTGAGTTGGAGATAACCAAACTGGGAATTTGCCAGCATAATGTTCTATTAATATACCTATAAATCTTTCTATACTACCAAAAGCAACTCTATGAATCATAACTGGTCTATGTTTTTCACCATCTTGTCCAATATAAGTGTTATCAAATTGTCTTGGAAGTTGCATATCTAATTGGATAGTACCACATTGCCAAGTTCTTCCTAAACAGTCTTTTAGGTGGAAGTCTATCTTAGGTCCATAGAATGCCCCATCACCTTCATTTATAGTATATGGTAGACCTAACTCTTCTAAAGCTTCTCTTAATCCATTTTCTGCTGCTTCCCACTCTTCTTCGCTTCCCATAGAATTCTCTGGTCTTGTAGATAACTCTAGGTTATATTCAAATCCAAAAGTTTTGTAGATACCATCTATTAGGTTAGCTACTCCTTTTATTTCGTCCTTAATTTGCTCTGGTAACATGAATATATGTGAATCGTCTTGAGTAAATGCTCTAACTCTCATTAATCCTTGTAACGCACCAGATAACTCATGTCTATGAACTCTACCAAGCTCTGCAACTCTCATTGGGAAATCTCTATATGAATGTAATTGAGAATTATAATAAATTAATCCACCAGGACAGTTCATAGGTTTTATAGCATAATCTTCATCATCTATTTTAACTGTATACATATTTTCTTTGTAATGATACCAGTGACCTGAAGTCTCCCATAATTTTCTATTTAATATAATTGGAGATTCTATCTCAATATATCCAGCTTTTCTGTGTATTTCTCTCCAGAATTTTAATAATTCATTTTTAAGTTCCATACCCTTTGGTAAGAACATAGGAAATCCTGGACCTTCTTCAGGTATCATAAATAATCCTAATTCTTTACCTAATTTTCTGTGGTCTCTCTTTTTGGCTTCTTCTAATAAATGTAAATGCTCTTCTAAGTCTTTGTTTTTCTCAAAAGAAGTTCCATAGATTCTTTGAAGCATCTTATTTTTTTCGTCGCCACGCCAGTATGCACCTGCTACACTTTGTAATTTAACAGCTTTAACTTTTTTAGTAGATGGTAAATGTGGTCCTCTACATAAATCAGTAAAATCACCTTGCTTATAGAAAGATATTATTTCACTTTCAGGTAAGTCAGATATAAGTTCTACCTTATAGTCTTCTCCTTGTTCTTTCATAAGCTCTAAAGCTTCATTTCTAGGAAGTTCAAATCTTTCTATTTTTAAATCTTCTTTAGCTATTTTTTTCATTTCAGCTTCTATTTTTTCTAAATCTTCTGGAACTAATCTATGGTCTAAATCTATATCATAGTAGAATCCATTTTCTATACTTGGTCCTATAGCAAGTTTTGCTTCTGGGTAAAGTCTTTTTATAGCTTGAGCTAATATATGTGCTGATGTATGTCTAAAAACTTCCTTACCTTCTTTATCTTCAAACTTAAATAAATTTAAGTCGCAATCAGTATCTATAATGTGGTCCAGACCTACAACCTCTCCGTTCACAGACGCTGCTACCACATTTCTAGCTAATCCCTCACTAATGGATTTAGCTACATCCATAACAGAAACAGCATTTTCAAATTCTTTTATTGAGCCATCTTTTAAAGCAACTTTAATCATTGTTTTTTCCTCCTTATTTAAATAATTTTTAGATTTTTTGTAATAAAAAATCGTCCCAAGTATATTTGGGACGATATTAATTCGTGGTTCCACCCAAGTTGGTGTATACAAGTGTATACGACCCTCTTGATGACTATAAGGTCGTCACCCGAGCACTTTCACATATAGTATATATAAATTATAAATACAAATACTGCTAATAAACTCAGCTCCAAGGTAGTTTTCAAATAGACCTGTTACATGGGCTCTCAGCCATAGACCCAAATTCTCTGAGAATGGTTTCTAATCTACTCTTCCTCTTCAACACTATGATTTTTAATATATTTTCATTATAACAGATAGTTATACATCAATCAACATTAATGTAATATAATAATTACCCATTATTTTTCACCCTAATCAGCTATAAACCAATATTCCTATATTTTTATATTAAATTAATCTTTTGATTGATAGTAATACTATAATATTTTCATCAATTTCAAATTTTTAAAACGTATCTACATGCATGATAGATATGACTAGACAAATGCTAAAACTAATTTTTATTAAAACTAACTTCTAATTTTTGTACACTTTTTAGGTTTTGTATACTTAAATACAATCAATAATTAATACAATATAATTAATACAATCAATAATTAATATAATTAATAATTAACATAGTCAATACTTAACATAGTTAATAATTAATACAGCTCATATTTAAATGCAGTCAATAAGTACCATATACTTAAATAAATGCTAATTGTCATATATTTAAATAAATATAGTAACCACTCCTTGAACTATACCTATTAAAAACCCTAATACAAGACCTAAAATCTCTATATGTTTTAATTCTTTTTTAGCTATTCTTATTATTATTTCTTCTAATTCGAATAAATCTAGTTCATTAATCTTATCTTCAACCATTTTTTGTATATCTATACGTTCATTTGCTTTATTTATTATATTTTTACTCAATTCATCTATACTTTGCTTAACTTCAGACTCAATTATCTCTCCTAGATAATCTTGTATCATGCTTTTTATACCACTCGGTATAAATGAAACTTTATCATGTATTATAATTTTTATCCTTGCTTTTATGTATCTTACAACTTCTTCCTTATCTTCGTCAGTAATGATATTTGCAAGTATTTCGTCCATAGAAAGAAATTCTTCTTGAATTATTTCTCCTACATTCGCTGCTATTTCTGCTCTTCTCTTTGGTATAAGACCTATTATCTCTATATTTAAAATAGGTATTTTAATAGGCTCTATTGGTCTAAATATTAGTCTTATAGCAACTACATTCGTAACATAACCTATAAATCCACCAATAACAGCTAATATCAGTATCCTAATTAAATTATCCATTATAAAATTACTCCTTATCAATTGTATATTTGTCAGCTAGATTACATTAATCAAGTAAATATTTTTTATAGTTAATAGCTCCAGCTATATTATAGCTTTATATACAATTATAAGTCTTTTGTGTCGATTTAAAAAGAATTTTTTTAGTTTTATATCTTTAGATTCTAGTTTTCCATAATTATACTAACTTTATTTTCAAAAATTGCCTCTACAGTATCTATAATTTCCTTTGAGCAATTATTATTTAATAAATCCAATATTTCTATTTTTTTAGGACATAGAGTTAATAAGGTACTTATCAAAAAGTCCTCATAGTTTAAATTTTCTCTTATTACCATATTTATGATTTCTTCATCATCTATGCTATCTATTTTATTTCCATTTTTATCGTATAAAATAAATGTGTTATCTTCCATTATATGAACTTTAAGCAAATCTATCTTTTCTTCTTGAGTATCTATAAAGTATTTTAAAACTCTTATAAACTCATCTTGGTCTTTCTTTATTAAATACTCCTCAACTGCAATATCACCTATAGCAGAAATATATTTCATAAATTCTCTCATTCTAAATCTAATAAAACCTTCTACATTTATAAAATCATTTTCTTCTATATAATTTCTCACCCTCGTAAATACTGTTTCTCTCATAAAAATCTCTTTTTTAGCAAATATGTTCAGTGAATATATGTATATATTATTTTTATCTTCAGGATATGTACGCCCATAGCATTTTAGAATGTATTCTTTTAAAAGTTTTTCTTTCATTATACTTATTATCATACTAGTTATTTCTGTTGATATTTCATCAATATTTAAAGCTCTTTGTTCAGCTTTAGTACCACTAAGTATTTTTTTATTTAATACTTCTTGCTTTGCAGAATCTATTACTACTTCTACAATGTCATTCGTATATATTAATCTATCGTTTACATTATTATTCCTCAAAAATTTCATAGAAGAAATATTATCCTTCTCAACCAAAGTTATCGCTCCTTTCTTGTCATGAGAGGAACTATAGAACCTATATCGAGTAAATTTTCACTGCTAAGTGTAACTATCTCCTTGTTTTTACTTTCTACAAAACTTTTTATACGTTCATAGTCAGGATGTTTTTTAACATCTCCACAAAAAGCTAGCTTATCCTTAGAAATTAACCCTGTACATCCACCTATAAATCCATAATTCATCTCAAATAAATTTATATGACCTTTTTCTATTAATAAACACTCTATTTCTGTATTCTTCATACTTTTCCAAATACCTTTATCTGATGTTATTATAGATGTTCTATCTACTATACAGATTGAGCATTTAGAATAGCCCTGCTCTATATTTATCTTTTTAAGTTTATTATTTTCAATATAATCTAATATTACTTTGTCAGTGTACTTAAAATTGTGTATAGCATAGTCACCAACTATAGCAATATTGTAAGGTATATCATAAGGGTATCTATTTAATAAATTAGCTTCTCCCTTAATTATATTAAATTTATATCTACTTAATAACTCTTTGTATTGATTATATACATTCGGCGCAATAATTATATCTCCTTTTCCTAAATTACAAATACATATATCTGGGTGATATTTTATACTTTCATATAATTCTTTACATTCTATTGTTTTTATTATCTCTATATTTCTTAATTTTAATTCATTTTCCATTAGATAACTAATTCTTTTGTCCACCAAAGCTAGACACAAATCGTCATCTAGTATAAATGGCTCTCTTGTAAATTCCATTTTTTACTCCTTTTTCTTTTTTTTGATAAATTTTTTATGTGAATATAAATAAAGTGTGCAGCAGAATTTTTCTGCTCACACACTTATTATTATACTTTTATATAGTTAATATTGACTTAATTAGTATAGTTTTGTATAGTTAGTCCAAATTTAATAAATACAACTTTTTATAGTTGGTCTAAACTTAATCAGTATATTTTGTATAGTTACTCTGAATTTAATTAATATACCTTTTATATAGTTAGTCTAAACTTAATCAATATATTTTGTATAATTAATTTGAATTTAATAAATATATCTTTTTATAGTTGGTCTAAACTTAATCAATATATTTTGTATAGTCAATCTGAACTTAGTCAAATACACTTTTATATCTTCTACATCAATAATTAATATGTATCTTTCACCTTGTTATACTCTTTTTTTATGTATTCTAAAACATCTGGTGGTATGTTTCTACTGCTTTTTGGAGTCAACCCAATTTCTCCATCTTTTATTTTAAATTCCATTACCTTCTTTCCTTTAAAACCATCCTTTATAACATTCTTTATCAATTCATAGACAGGTTGCTCTACATCTTTTACAATTGAACTCATTACATTATCTGGTGCCATATCATATTGGTCTTTATTAATAGCTATAACTTTGCCACCATTTTCTCTTGCTACTTGAATAGCTCTTTTACTATCATCTTCCGTTGCTGAAAATACAACATCTCTATCAGAATCTCTCATTTCCTTTGCAATAGTTCTAGCTGATTCAGGATTTTCAAATACATTTGAATACTTAACCAGTAACTCAGCTTTTTTATTTGAAGTCTTAAGACCTTTTCTAAATCCAGATTCATATTTATCTCTACTAGAACCCTCAATTCCTCCTATAAAACCTACTTTACCAGTATCAGTCATTTTACCTGCAATAAGTCCTGCCAAATATCCAGTAGCATTATCTTGAAATGATACCGAGATTACATTAGCTGGTTGAACTTTATAAGCATAATCAACTATTGCAAATTGCTGTTTTGGATATTTAGTAGCAGCTTCTTTGATTGGTTCTGCAAATCTAACTCCAACTGCTATTATCAAATCTGGTTCAGACTTATATAGCTTTTCTATACTTTCTTTAAATTTCTTAGAAGTCTTTGGCTTTTCAAGTTTTATTCTAATATCAAAATCTTCATCAGCTCTTTTTAAGGCTGATAGTACATCATTATTATATGATTCATTATTTAAGTTTTCAGTATCTAATAATACTCCAACAGTTTTTCTTACATATGAATCATAATCTTCTGACTCTTCTTCTTCATTTTTACTATTTGATTTATCTTTCTCTGATGAAGTTGGTAAACTTTTAGACTTGCTCTGTTTCGATTTAGCACTATTTATATTAGAATTATCTCTATTTACTTTATCAAACCCAAAATCAAAATTACATATAACTAATATAAAAATTGTAAATACTATAACAAAGCAAGCCATCAATATACTTTTTATTTTCACACAATCCACTCCCTGACTTGGATAGGTCTGACCTACCTCTATATATGACTTTCTCTATATGTCTATTATAACAGCCAATTTACCTCATGACTAAAGTTATGAGTATTCTTAGCCATCATAATAGATTATTTATTATTCTTATTAACATATTCTAACACATCTGGAGGAATATTTTGAGAGCTATTTTTGGCAAGTCCAGTACTTCCAGACTCAACTGTGTTTTCTATAACTTTTCCACCTTTATAATTTCCTTTTACAAAACTTTGTATCAAATTATAAGTAGGATTCTCAAAATCTTTTACAATAGAACCTATAACATTTTCTGGAGCTAACTCATGTTGGTCTTTATTTGTTGCTATAACTTTTTTATTTTTTGCCCTGACTGCATCTATTACAGCTTTTGAATCGTCTTCAGTAGTAGAAAAAATAATATCCACTCCATTATCCATCATCTTTTTAGCTATAGATTCTACTGATTTACTATCCTTAAAAACATCTACATACTCAACTGAAATATCCTTTATACTACTATTAGAAAATTTAACACCCTCTTTAAAACCTGCTTCAAATTTATCCCTACTAGAACCCTTTATTCCTCCTATAAAACCAACCTTATTGCTTTCAGTCATCTTTCCAGCTATTAGTCCAGCTAGGTATCCAGATTTATTGTCTTCATAAGAAATTGAAGTTATATTAGAAGGTTGCTTGTCATACTCATAATCTACAATTGCAAATTGTTGCTTTGGATATTTCTTTGCTATCTTCTCCAATGGTTTTGCAAATCTAGCTCCTACAGCTATAATTAAATCATAATTGTCATTACATAAGATATCTATACTATTATCAAAAGTGGATGAATCATCTGACTCCACTTTGTTTATATCTATATTAAATTTCTTTTGAGCATTGTTTAATGCTAATAAAGCTGAATTGTTCATATCTTCATTATTTGTTCCTTCAATATCTAGTATCATAGATACAGATTTTTTTGAATTATTTTCATTGTTTATATTATTTTTATTATTTTTGTTAGAACTAGGATTATTACTTGAATTATTGTCACATCCAACCAACATTCCAGCTGTCATTGCTACAGTTAATATCATTACCAATATTTTTTTGAAACGCATTAAATTTCACTCCTCATACATTTACGATATTTTTACATCCTATTTACTTTTACATCTTATTTACTTTTACATCTTATTTACTTTTACATCTTATTTACTTTTACATCTTATTTACTTTTACATCTTATTTACTTTTACATCTTATTTATAAATTTTTTATATACAATTTGCAAGCATATTTTGAAATTTTTTTAATAAATCTTACTATAAAAAAGTGTGCAATAGATTCTTATCTATTTACACACTTCCCTAAAAACTAAACCTAATATATCAACACTTAATTTTATCAAAAATAAATCCAATTTAGCATATCAATATTTAATATATTATATTAATTTAATAAAAAAATAAATAATTACTATTCAAAAATATATTATTTATTTTTTAGACATATGATACCAGTAACACCAGGACCAGCATGTGCACCTATACACACACCAATTTGGAAAAATCTAATTTCTTTAGGTCTTAATTCATCTTCCATAACCTTAGATAATTGTTCTTTTTCCTTAAAATCATCACTATATCCTATATACACAATTTGGTCTGATAAATCATCCCCACAATTTGATTTTATCAATTCCATCATCTTAGAAATTACATTCTTTTTTCCTCTTACTTGAGATATTTGCGAAACTAGTCCATCTTTTATTTCAAGAATCGGTTTTATATTTAATATACTTCCTATTGCTGCCTTAGTAGATGATATTCTTCCTCCCTTTTGTAAATATTCTAGTGTATCTACTGAAAATATAACAAAAGCTTTCTCTTTTAACTCATCTAAAACAGTCAATATTTCATCAATAGACTTTCCTTCACTTGCAAGTTCTCCTGCTTTTATAACAAGTAAACCAGTTCCCATACAAAGCAAGTTAGAATCGTATGTATATATTTTACCTTCTACATCATTTTTTGCCATTACAGCACTTTGATATGTCCCTGTAGCTGTGGCAGAACCTGCTATATAAAGTATTTCTCTACCTTCATTTATATATTTCTCAAAAATTTCCTTAAATTGGGCATAAGTAGCTTGAGAAGTTTTTGGATATACATTTTCTTCTCTAAGCCTTTTATAAAATTCATCTCCAGATATATCAATTCTATCCTTGTAGTCTTTTCCCTCCAATATAACTGTTAATGAAACAATATCTATATCATATTTATCTAGCAAATCTTTTGGCACGTCCGATAAACTGTCACAGATTATCTTTAGATTTTTCATTAAGTATGCTCCTTTCTCATTTAGGCTTGTTAAACTACCTCATATTAGGGTATCCTATTTGTCTTAAAGCCTCGTATACTACAATAGCAACTGAATTTGATAAATTTAATGACCTAGCTTTTTCAACATCCAACATAGGTACTCTAATACAAGTATCCATATTTGCTTTCAACAAAGGCTCTGGCAATCCCTTTGTTTCTTTACCAAATACTATAAAACAATTTTCTTCATATTTCACATCCGAATGTGACTGTTTAGCCTTTGTTGTAGAAAAAAAGTATTTACTGTCTGGATACTTTTCTTGTAATTCTTCAAAGCTATCGTAATATTGTATATCAGCTATATCCCAATAGTCAAGCCCACATCTTTTTAGATGTTTGTCATCCAATGAAAAACCTAGTGGCTTTACTAAATGTAAAGTTGAACCTGTTGCTGCACATGTTCTTATTATATTTCCTGTATTTTGAGGTATTTCTGGTTCTACTAATACTATATTCAATGACATTTTAATCCTCCCTAAGTATCGCTCTTATTTATTAAATTTTATTTTATAAACAGAATAACAATAATATTATACTATTTATATAATATTAATAATAATTTTTATTTCATTATATATAATAATTTTTATCTAAATATATAATAGTTTTTTATCTAACATTTTCACAAGTATTATTATATCAGAAAATTCCTCTTACACAAATTACTTTCTAAAAGTTATTTCGTTTCATTAAGTTCTTTATAATAATTACAATCTTCTTTTATTGGGCAGTTTTTACATTCTGGATTCCTAGCTTTACACATTCTTCTTCCATGAAAAATTAATACATGATGTGAATGTGACCATCTTTCTTTTGGTATAGCTTCCATAAGTGCAAATTCTGTTTTTTGAGGATTTGGCTCATCCACTATTCCAATTCTATTACTAACTCTAAATACATGAGTATCTACTGCTATTGCTGGATGATTAAAGGCATTACTAAGTACAACTCCCGCCGTCTTTCTTCCAACACCAGGTAGTTTTATAAGCTTTTCTAAGCTATCAGGTACTTCACCATCATATAATTCACATAGCTGTTCAGATGTATCCTTTATTTTTTGAGATTTACTTTTGTAAAGACCACAACTCTTTATCTCCTTACTAATTTCCTCAATACTCAAATCAGCAAAATCTCTTGCTGTATTATACTTTTTAAACAATTCTGAAGTAACTTTATTTACTCTTACATCAGTACATTGTGCTGATAAAATAGTTGCTATTAAAAGCTCAAAGGCTGTCCCATAATTTAACTCACATTTAGCATCTGGGTACAATTTTTCTAACTCATCTAAAATCTTATTTACATCTTTTTCATTTATCTCTTTTAGATTTACATTTTTCATAAGTATCCCCCTTTAAAATACGAATTTATAAAACGCTATTTATACATAGTTTAATTATATCAACAAAAAATAAACATCAATATATAAAACATACAAAATAAAAATTTAATATATATATATTTCACAAAAAAAGCAAAAACCTATTAAAGTTCTTGCTTTTTATTATACATAAATACCCAGTAAATTCTATAATAAACTTATTCTTTTGACAAAGTTTGTATTTTACTGAATGATATTAATTTTTCTTTTACTAATTTCTTTATTTCTTCAAATTTAACATCTGTCAATATCTCTATAGCTTCTTCCACTCTTTCAACTGTATATATCTTAAATTTTCCATCTCGCACTGCATCATTAACTTCATCTGATAAAACGAGATTTCTTTGATTTTTCTTAGGAATTATGACACCTTGCTCACCATTTAACCCTTTAGTTTTACATATAGAATAAAAGCCTTCTATCTTTTCACTTATACCACCAACTACTTGTATATCGCCCTTTTGATTTATAGAACCTGTAACAGCAATATTTTGTTTAATTGGTACTCCACCAAGAGAGGATAATAATACATATAATTCTGCAGAAGACGCACTATCTCCATCTATCCCACCATAATTTTGTTCAAAACAAACATATGCATTTAATGACAATAGTAAATCCTGTGCAAAGTTCTCTGAAAGATAGCCCCCTAATATAAGCACTCCTTTGTTATGTATAGAGCCACTCATATTTACTTCTCTTTCTATATTCACTATGCCTTTACTTCCTGGGCTAGTGGTTGCTGTAATCCTTGAAACTCTACCAAAAGAGTATTCTCCTGTACTTAAGACTGACAGACCATTTATTACTCCAACCTTTCTTCCCTCTGTTTCTATTAAAGTAAAGCCATTTTTAATTGATTCATCCATATGTGTTTCCACTCTATTAATTCTTTTTCTCTTTTCATTTATTGCTTTTTTAACATCGCACTGCTCTGTATACTCTGAATCCCTAAACTCTGCATAAGCACTTCCTTCTATTACAACTTCCATTATTTTATTAAACTTAGTTGATAGTTTTTCTAAATCACCTGATAATCTAGTACTGAATTTAACAACCTCTTCAACTGCTGATTTAGTAAAATGTCTTAAATTATTCTTATTACATTGAGATGCTATAAATCTGGCTATTCCCTCTTCATTGTTTTCATTCTTATCCATTTCGCTATCAAAATCTACAAATACTTTAAAATATTTTTCAAAATCTTCATCGTATCTATACAAAATATCATATATATAATGGCTTCCAATCAATACTAATTTAACATCTAGTGGCATATTTTCTGGTTTAATTGCTGTCTGTGTTTCAAGTATTACTTTTTTTGTCTGCAAAGTCTTTTTAAGAATTTCCCAAGACATTGTATATTTTAGTAGTTGGTCTGCGTAAATTACTAAATAACCACCATTAGCCCTATGAAATGCTCCTGATAATAACTTCGTGAAATCAGTCTTTATATTTCCATTTGCATAATCATATTCTGCTTTTCCAAATAGATTTGCTGGACTTGGATTTATCTCTACTACAACAGGTGCTGATTCTTTATTTTTTGAACTTCCATTGTCTACAAATAGGTTAATTTTGTATTTAATAAAATGTTCTTTATCATACTTATCTTTTAATTCATCTTCATCTAAATAAAATAAGTACATATATTCTATTATGTCTTTCTTTATATTTTCCAGATAAACTTGAATTTTATCATAATTTTCATATTTTTCACGCAGTGTCTTAATATGAGGTTCTACTACAAGCTTAGCTATCTCTTCTTCAAGCTCTAACACTGCTTTTTCAGCTATTTCTTCTAAGTTTCTAATTTTATATACGACCTGTATTGCCATATTTTCTAGTTCTCTTTTAGCTTTGTAAAACTCTTCATCAGATGCGTCGCTTTCTTCTTCATCTTCTTTCAAAGGAATAAAAACTATTCCCATTTTGCTTTGTTTTAATTTAAATCCTTTTTCTTCTCCATATTTCTTGATTTGTTTTAAAAGCATATCTTTTTCTATCTCATATTCGTCCAAAAGTTTATTTTTTTCTATTTCAAAACTTTCACTTTCAAACGCATTTTTAAAATCTTCTAAAAGGCTTTCAATTAATTTCTCCATATCTTTCTTAAGTTCTTTTCCAAACCCCTTTTCTAACTCAACTATAATAGGTTCTCTAGGGTTTTCAAAATTATATATATAGCACCAGTCTTTATGCGTATTTTTTTGGGATGCATATTCATTCAAAACCTTTAAAGCATAGGTACTTTTGCCAGTTCCAGATTCACCAGATATATATATGTTGTATGCTGGATTATTTATTTTTAAACCTAACTCCATAGCTTCTACAGCTCTTTCTTGACCCAGTATACAATCTAGTGGATTTATTTCAGATGTATTATTATATTTCAATATTCCCCCACCTCCCCATATTTAACTTTAATGATATAATATGACTTTTACACAACAAGTGTTAAAGTAAATACACATTAAAGTATATGAAACAGACTCTTATTATTAGTCATCATACTTATCTAAAATTATTTCCATATTTCTCTTTATTATATTTTTCCCCCTCCAACTAAAAGCTCTATCCCCATATATTCTTTTAAATTCTTTATTTGAAATATTTTGTACCTCATCATAATCCAAATAATCTATTATATTTTCTTTAAATTCCAAAATGTGAGTTGTTGGTATTTCAACATTATGCGGACACACTTCTTGACAAATATCGCACCCAAATATCTTTTTGCTATTCTTTAAAACATCTTTTTCTTCCTTTGACAAATCTCCTTTTTTTTGAGTTATATATGATAAACATTTCTTAGGATTCATATCATAATTTCCCAATATAGCATTTCCCGGACAATATTTTACACACTTACCACATTTAAAACAACTTTTTTCTAGTGGTTTATCTTCTTCAAACTTATAATTATTTACTATATACCCTATAAATACATAAGAACCATATTCATCAGTTATGATATTGTTATTTATTCCAAAATATCCTATTCCTGATAAATAAGCTAAATACCTGTCAACTAATGGTCCATTATCAGCAAATATCTTATATTCAAAATCTATTACTTTTTCAGAAATATAATCACAAATTTGTTGTAAAAAGTCCTTTACTACAATATGATAATCCTTACCGTGACAATATCTTGATAAATTTGAATTTTCATTCTTTTCTTGTCTATTTATATGATATGGAAATGCACACACTATTATAGAATTAGCATCTTCCATTATATTTCTTGGGTTAATTCTGTTTTCAATGATTACCTCTTCCATACCAGTCAAATAATCTTTTTGATGTCTATCTTCAAGTATCTTTTTCAGATTATCATACTTATCTACACCAGCTATCCCTACACATTTTAATCCTATCAAATTACAAAATTCTTTTAATTCCTTATTATTCATAAAATTATTCCTTTTTAATCTATTTAATCTTTCTAAGCTTTTTAACTTATTTAATCTAGGCTCTAAAACTTCAAATATTATTAATTATATTTTGACATTCTCCCTATAAATAAAATAAGAAGATTTTTTATTATATTTAATACTCCATTAACATTATTGTTTATTAAGAAAACTAAACAAAAATAATTCAAGCAAATTTATCCAATTCCATTTACATCAATGTTTATTATTAAGTCTTTACTCGACTTATACAGTCCTATTTTTATTCTCTCCACTAAGTTTACATTCATTAGTGTTATGAAGGTCTAATGTAGGTATATATAGCATTATAGCAGATTTTAAAATTCGTAGATAAAACACTTGTCTTATATTACCATACCTAAAGTAGAAAAGTTTACAAAGTAACTTTGTAAAAACACTTTAAACAAGAATTTGATTTTAAATCATATACAGATTATAATAAATAATGTATAAGGATGGTGAACAATTTGATTAAAATAACAATTCCAGGTAGACCTATTAGTAAATCTAATTTTAAGCTTCATAATATAAATGGTCAAGCATGGATGCCTTCAAAGGGAAAATATTCTAAGTATCTTGCATACGAAAACATGATTGCAGGTTTTATAAACCAACAGTATCAAGGAGAAACTGTCGAAGAAAATCTAATAACAGTCTTAAAATTATTCTTCCCAAACAAGAGAATGGGGGATTTACATAATTATCCAAAGAGTATTTGTGATGGTATTGAAAAAAGTGGAATAATAAAAAATGATAAACAGCTTAAACCAGTACTTTTATTTGATTTTATAGATAAGGATAACCCTAGGGTTGAAATTGAACTTTATCCAGTATCTAAATATGATATATCCTATAATATCTTTGAAAAATAAAGATTTCATGTGTTATTTGACATTATATTGATGCTCTAGTATCTGAAACTATGCTAATACAACAATAATAATTGTGTTATATCTATCCTCACACAAATATTAAACAAATATTAAATTTATATAATACCTGTAACTATGTAAATTTAATATTTGTATATAAGACTATATCCAATAAAAAGAAATCGGAGTAAATTTACTACACCGATTTCAATAAATAAAATCTATCCTAGCTTTTCGACAACAGTCTTTAGCATTTCTCTTATAGGAAGTTCATATGGACATCGGCTCTCACAAAGCCCACAGTCAATACACTCAGTAGGTTTAACATCCATAACCTCATACTTTTCTTTAGCCCACTCTTTTAATCCATATCTAGTATAATAACCTTCACATAAAAAGCTCAATGGTATATTTATTCCTACAGCACAAGGCATACAATATTCACATCTTCTACAGAATTTTTTACCTAAAGAATTTCTTATTTCTTCAATTTCCTTATTATCTTTTTCATCTAGTACAAGATTTTCAAGTACAGAGACATTTTGTCTAACCTGTTCAACACTCTCCATACCTGGTATAACTACATCTATATAATCTTTAGATAGTATATACTTAATAGCCAATTTAGCATTATCTAAAGCTCCTCCAGCTAGAGGTTTCATTACTATTATCCCAATGCCTTTTTCATGAGCTTTTTTAAATACTTCATCTGCTTGCTCTTCAACTATATTATAAGGAAATTGTATAGTGTCAAATTTTCCATCTTCTATAGCTTTTTCTATAGTCTTTAGATTGTGACTAGTTATACCAATGTGCTTTATCTTACCTTGCTCTTTTGCCTCTAAAAGGGCACTATAAGCCATTTTATCCTTAAAAAGATTATCATATTCCTCTTCTTTAACATTATGGAATTGATATAAATCTATAAAATCAGTTTTAAAATTGTTTAGACTTATCTCAACATCTCTCTTCATTGAATCATAATCTCTAGACATACTTTTAGTAGCTAAGAAAAATTTATCTCTTTTTCCTTCAATAGCAATTCCAATTGCTTCCTCACTTATTGTGTACCCTCTTGCACTGTCAATAAAGTTTATTCCTTGTTTTTCTAACTCATTTATAACTAAGTTAGTATCATCTTGAGTAATCCTTTGTATAGGAATTCCCCCAAAACCAACTCTCTTTATTTTCATATTTGTATTGCCTAAATTTCTCATATCTTTCCCCACCTAACTTTTAATTAATTTTTATATAATATAAATATGTTACCTTTAATTATACAACAAATTATGAGAATCTTTGCAATATATTTACATACTATTCATAATATAATCATACTTTATATCCAGTTCATTTGTATACAATTTATATTGTTCCTATCCATTTAATTTAAATTGGTATATTTCATTATTGTATTTCCACCCTAATTACGTTGAGGGTGGAGTATTTCACTTATCTTTAATAAAGTTTTATTTACTAGATAGTATTTCTTTTATCATCTTAATCTCTCTCTTGTGACCTTCATCATCAAAAGGAGTTTCTAAGAAAAATGGTAAGTGTTTTAGACTAGGATGTTCCATAAAATCAATCAATGCTTTTAATCCTATTTTCCCTTCCCCTATAGGAGCATGTCTGTCTTTTTTATCTCCAAATGGCATCATACTATCATTTAGATGAACAGTTTTCAATCTGTCTATACCTATGACCTTATCAAATTCCTCTAAGACTCCATCCAAATCATTCACTATATCATAACCAGCTGAAAAAATGTGACATGTATCAAGACACACACCTATTTTTTCTTTGTGTTCAATTTTATCTATTATACTTTTTAATTGCTCAAACTTAAAGCCTATTTCAGTACCTTTTCCTGACATAGTTTCAAGAAGTATGGTTATATTTTCATCACCCTTAATTGCATTATTCAATCCTTTTACTATCCTATCTATACCAAAATCTACTCCACCACCTACATGACTGCCTGGATGAAAGCACATGTATTCAATTCCTAATGAGTCCATCCTTCTTATATCCTCATCTATCACTCTTGTTGCAAATTCGTATACATCATCCTTTGTGCCACCTAAATTCATAGTATATGGAGCATGTGCAAGTAGTGGTGCAAAATTATTTGTCTTTCTAATCTCTTGAAATTTAGCTATATCTTTTTCATCAAATTCTTTAGCATTTCCTCCTCTTGGGTTTCTACTAAAAAATTGAAATGTATTTGCATCAATATATACAGCTGTCTCAGCTGCCTTGGCAAATCCCTTTGCTATTGAAAGATGTGTTCCTAATTTAATCATATTTATCTCCTTTATTTGTACTCCAACTTGTACTCAATTTTAATTTTGAACTACTCCACCTTAACTACCTTAAATCAACATTTGAAGATGGATATTCCTATTTGATAGTGCTTTTGCACTAATCTAAATCCTTTTTTAATATATTTCTACCATTTACATTAACTTTTAATATTTACAGTTTAATTATACCCATTTTAATAAATTTCAAATATTATAATCTTACATACTTTATATACATTATCTAAGCACTTCTTAGATAGTGTATACATTTTATATATTGGCTATGTTAGCTAACTTCGTGATTAATTATATCTAAAATAGGCTATAATTTAGATATAAACTATATTTCAATTAATTTGCAGGAAGGATACCTAATATTATGCCAAAAATAGATATAAAAGCTATGATAAAAGATTTAAAAAAGAATGAACTTACAGAGTTAATTTCAGTAGCACAAGAAGTATTAAGTACTTTATTTAATTCTTCTGAAATTAGAGATAATGTTAAAGAAAGTAGATTTTCCAAGGGATACGAATGTCCAAAATGTCAATGTAAGGATGTAAATAAAAACGGTAAATCTAACGGAAGACAAAGATATATCTGTAAACGTTGTCGCACAAGTTTTGATGAGTTTACTATGTCTCCATTCTCTAATACAAAATTAGGCTTAGATAAATGGCTAAAATACTGTGAATTAATGATATTAGGACTTTCTATAAGAAAATGTGCTGAAGAAGTCGGTGTAGGTGTTAAAACGTCTTTCTACATGCGTCATAGGATACTTGATGTAATCAATCTATCATTAAAAAATGATAAAGTTGAAGGTATAGTTGAAGTTGACGAATGCTTTATTAAAGAGTCTTTTAAAGGAAATCATTCTAAAAGTACTACATTTGTAATGCCTAGAAACCCTAGAAAAAGAGGTAAAGGTAAAAATGATAAGAAGAAAAGAGGAATATCAAAAGAGCAGATTTGTATAGAGACAGCAATTGATAGAAAAGGAAATATCATTATGGGTGCAGTTTGTAATGGTAGAATTACAACAAATCAAATAGTTGACTTCTTTGACAATAAAATATGTGAAGAGGCTACTTTTTGTGTAGATTCACATAAATCATATGTAGGAATAAAAGACAAGTTGAACATAGAATTAAAGCAAGTTCCTAGAGGAAAATCAATGATAGATAGTGTTTACCATTTACAGCATATAAATGCTCTTCATAGTAGCTTTAAGAGATGATTAATGCCTTTTAATGGTGTATCTACAAAATATATAAACAATTTATTTGGCTTGGTTTAAATTTCTCCAACTAAGTAAGAAGAATAAAAAGGGTGACCGAATTAAAGATATGCTAGTGAATGTAGCTACTAAAGATACATATGTAACTAGAGCCACTATTAGAAATAGATTCATTGAGTTAACCTAAAATAAGGAACTTTACTTCAAATCAATGAAACCATTTTGTAATTGGAAAATAATTGAATATTTTGTATAATATAATCAAGTTCGCAATTGTTATATAATGCGAAGTGAACTTTATTTAATTAAATTATAGGGGATATCAATATGAAGAAAATATATTTAGCAATAATTAGTATGGCATTATTAATGCTTATAGGTTGTACATCTGTAGAAGGTACAGATTTGAATAGTATCAAAATAGATAATATATCATTAGGACAATCTATCTATACGTTGGATTTATCGAAATATGAAGCAAAAGATGAGATTGACAATGAATATAATTATGAGTTTAAAGAGTTGCAAATTAAAACAAATACCAATAATTATGTAGATAAAATATGGTTAAATATTTTAGAGTATAATCTTTTATCAATAGGTAAAGAAAATAAATTTAAAGATATTGACCAAATTACAGATATATTAGGAACTAATTATAAAGAATACTGGTATGATAAAGAGCAAGGACTAAAATCTCATAAGTATGTAGATAATGAAAATAACATCAAAGTAAACTTTGTGTATGACGGTACATATAACGGTACACCTAATAATCAACAAAGGCAACTTGTATGGGTAATACTAGAAAGTATATAAAATAGAAAAATTAGTGTAGAAATTCACAATATTAATATATTACGAACAATTTATAGTAAGTTATAGAAGTAACCACATCTTAGAATTCAATGTATTGAAAAGTCTAAGGTGTGGTTGTTTTTATGCCATATTTATCACGAAGAGGGCTAACATAGCCTATATATTATATCTCTCTTACAAATACAATAGGTATATGGAGACAAAAAAATAGAGATTAAAAATCATTATTTACTCATACCAAATCATACCAAAAACTATTTTTTGATTATTAAGTAAATTTTGATGTTCAATCTCTAATCTTATGTTTTTAATTAATCCATAATTAATAGTTCTAACTAGGACATTCTTCCTCAAGTGTAGGAATCACAACCATAGCTATATCATACTTAGAACCTTCAACATTGTGTTGTCTTTTATTTAAAATTTCATCTATCTTTGACTTCATAGTGTCACTAAGTTCAACTAATTCATCATGAGTAAGAGAAATATCATGATAATCAACTATATTTTCATTTTCTAAAACATCTTCCTCTGCTGCCTTATAAAAAACTTCACTCATATTTTCAAATTTTGATATGTACAATTCTTCTTTTTCTTCCCCATTGTCTAAAGAAAAATTAAGTATCCTATTCCCTATAACCACATTTTTTGCACTTGGATAATAGTATTTTTCCACAATCCCCGACTTTATCTTTTCCTCAACTAATTCTAAAATACCAACTTTGTATAACATTTTTATATGGTAGTTTATTTTTGCATGAGGTTCTTCCAATAATTGAGATAATTGTTTTGCTGACAATGGCGATTTGTCAAATGCTTTTAGAATATCTATTCTACGTGGATGAGCAATAGCCTTTATGCACTCCAAATCTCGTAATACCAATACCTCTTTCATTGACCCCTCCTAAAAAATTTATTTAATTCATACTTCTTTACAATTTAATTATATATTAAATTATATGTTGTTGTCAAAAAAATCCTTTCTTAAAATTTTAAAAAATATTTAATTTGAGCTTATTTGACAACTCCTCTAAAACCTTAACTCCTGCGACGCTGTTTCCTTTTTTGTCAAGTGCAGGTCCATAAACACCAATACCCATACGCCCTGGCACAGAAGCCATTATACCACCTCCAACTCCAGATTTTGCAGGAATTCCAACTTTAATAGCAAATTCCCCAGAAGCATCATACATTCCACAAGTCATCATAAATGTTTTGACAATTCTAGAAACCATTTCACTCATTAAATGCTCACCATTTTCTATATCCACGCCATAATTAGCAAGATTTACGCCAATTCTAGCCAAATCTACAGAATCTATTTCAATTGAGCATTGTTTAAAATAAAGGTCTAAAACATCTTCTACATTACCTCTGATAAATCCATCACTTTTCAATAAGTAAGCCATTGCTTTGTTTCTATCACCAGTCATTTTTTCAGACTTATAGACATCATAATTTATTCCTATATTATCATTCTTTGCTAATTTTCTAAAAAAGCTAAGCATTCTTTCTTCTTTTTCTTCCAAACAGCTCCCATTTATAAGAGAAGTAGTTACTATAGCCCCTGCATTTATCATTGGATTACAGGGTTTTTTTGTGTCATTAATTTCAAGTTTCATTATCGAATTAAATGGGTCTCCACTTGGCTCCATTCCAACGTTTGAAAAAACGTCTTCCCAATCATTGTCCATAAGTGCCATAGCAAGCACAATAGGTTTTGAAATACTTTGTATAGTAAACTTTGTGCTACAGTTTCCAGCACTATAAAGATTATTTTCGCTATCTATGATACAAATTCCTAAATCATTTCTTCTAGCGTTTTTTAATTCTGGTATGTAACTAGCGACTTGTCCATAATTAGTATACTTCTTATTAGAACTTATAATTTCTTTTAATAATGTCTCATCTAACGTATTCATAGGCACCTCTTATATTATGTTATATATTCTATTTTAGCACAGATTTATAGTATAATAAAACAGTGTTAAAAAAAATTATACTTTAAAACTATTTTCTACAAGAATCAATTCATTTTTCAAACAATTTAAATAGTTTAATAATTTAGTAACTTTTACTCTTTTAAAGAGTAATCACATAAGTTAACAAAAATATTAAATAGAAAAGTAAAATTTAAAATAAAAAGCTTGGTTCATACAAAAGTATAAAACAAGCCTTTTTATATATCAACTCAAACTTTAAAATCTGTATTAATTTAATTCTCCAATTAATACTTAATATACTTCACATATGCTAATCACACTACTTGCTATGCTATTTAATCTTTGTAAAATAACCTATCACACATATATTAATCAACTATTTTACTTCCTCCAATAAATTCCCTAAGAATTGAAATACCTGGTATATCAGAAGTATCATCTAATTCAACAAAATACTGTAAAAACTTTAGCAATCTAGTCGCTTCAATGTGAGCAGGATTATCCTCTTTTATCTCTTCCAACAAAGGTTTCGCAAATCGTTTTAAAACTGCCAATTCATATACACAAGCAGAGTTAAATATAGCATCTGCCTCTTCTTGGTATGGGAATATATTCTTCTTTTCTCCTCTTCTAACTGATGCCCATTGTAAGATAGTATTATCAGCACTATATCCTCTAAAATTATAGTCTCTAACAATTCTTCTTATCATTCTCAAATCAGCAGTAGGAATTCTATTATGGTCATCTAAATTTATTTGAGTAAGGGCGCTTATGTATATCTTGAATTTATCTTCATCTGGTATAGATGATGTTAAAATAGGATTTAGCCCATGTATACCTTCTAATATAATTGGTTGATTTGAGTCTATCTTTATTTTTTTGCCAGTATATTCTCTCTTACCTTCTTTGAAATTGAATCTTATAGCATCAATTTCTTCACCTGCTAAAAGTCTCTTTAAGTCTAAATTAAATTTATCTAAATCTATAGCATAAATTGATTCAAAATCATAATTTCCATATTCATCTAAAGGAGTATGCTTTCTATCTATAAAATAGTCATCTAAAGAAATCGAAATAGGACTTAAATTATTCACTCTAAGATGTATTGATAATCTGTGAGCAAAACTCGTTTTTCCAGATGAAGATGGAGCTGCTATTAAAACTACTCTCTTATTGTTGTCTTTTATCATGTCTGCTATTTGAGATAATTTCTTTTCATGCAATGCTTCAAAAGTTCTTATTATATCTCCATACTCATTGTTTTCTATTATCTTGTTAAGAGATACTACCTTATCAATTCCCATAAGTCTTGACCATTCTTCTGCTTCATAATATACACTTGATAGCTTAGGTTGAGGTACAAATTTCATAGGAAGAGTCTTATCTTCTTCACTAGGACCTAAAATTATAACACCTCCATTGTAAAGCTTAATATCAAATGATTTTATATAACCAGTTGATGGTAACATATATCCATAAAAATGGTCTATATAGTTTCTACACTTATATACTTTAGTACTATCATACTCTTTGTATTTTAAAAGCTCTGCCTTTTCATACATTTCATTGTTTTCAAATATAGAAATGGCCTCGTTTCTTGTAACTTCAATCTTCTCTATAACATAATCGTTATTTACTATCTCTTTCATCTTGTTTTTTATATTTTCAACATCCACTTCTTCAAGTTTTCTATCTATATGAACCTCACAGTATAGCCCATCAGATAGTGAATGTTCTATTGTAACTCTGCTATTCCAGAATATCTCTCTACAAGCCATTACAAATACAAATGACATGACTCTAAAGTAAACTCTCTCTCCATCTTCGTTAGTAGTATCTAAAAAATTTATCTCACAATCCTTCTTCACTCTACAGTTTAGCTCTTTCAATTTATTGTCTACAACTGCAAGTGTTATATAACCCTTATGCTCATCACAGAATTCTTTTGCTATATCACCCAGTCTTATTCCAAGTGAATTTTCTTCCAATGAATATTCCTTATCTTTTCCGTCTATTTTTAAATTTATTTTTTTCACTTCAACATCTCTCCTTCCTTTTGATGAATATAAATTTTAATCAATGAGGCATATCAACAAGTTAAAGAGAGGTATTTAACCCTCTCCTACAATATGATTCAATTTACTTATAGTATCTTCAATGTCTTCGTAATTTATTTCTAATACTAAATATTCTGCATCTAATTTTAAGACCTCTTTAATCCCCTCTTCAGATAAAATTCCTTTTCCTATACCAATATGTGTATCATTGATACCATCATTATCACTTAAGTGTATCAGTCTTATTTTATCCTTTAAGTTCTTTACATAATCATCCTCATCAATTAAACAGTGTCCAGTATCGTAACAAAAACAAATCTTAGAATTTTTAATCCTCTTAAATATATATTCAAAATCGTAGAATATATTTCCAATATTTGAAAAATCTCCACCTTTTGAATAAGTATTCTCTATACATACATACGAATTTGTATTTAATTTATCTAAAAAATCCACACTATTTTCTAAATATTTGTCCCTATTCTTTTTAACTCTACTTGTCATAACATATCCCAAATGAAGGTTAAAATACCTTATATCAAACCCTTTAAGCTCAAATTCTATCTTCTCAATAAAATTTATCCATGAATCTCTTATATATTCTATGTTTTCGCAAGTATTTAACTCCATAGGAAAGTGTATCCCTACAGATAATCCTAGTTCAGAAATTACATCTTTATATTTACATAAATCTCCACATTCAGATATATTGTCAATTCCAATCTCTAAATGAGTTATTTGCTTTATACTTTTACAAATATTTAAAGCATCCTCAATATTAAATAATAAGGATGCTATACCAACTGCCATACACATCACCTACTCAAAAATACCTATATCTGTAAAAGGAAATACCCTTAAAATAACTTTTCCTTTAATATTTTCTTCGTCTACTAATCCCACTTCTTTATATCTACTGTCTAAACTTACTTCTCTATTGTCTCCCATCGCAAATACTTTTCCCTTAGGAATCACCATATCAATATCGCCTTCAGTATAATTATCATGTATATATGAAACTTCATTTAATAACTTGCCATTTATATAAACCTTAGAATCTTTAATCTTTAGATGGTCACCAGGTACGCCTATAACCCTTTTTACAAGCTCTTTTTTTCTTCCATTCTCTTGTAATAAGTCAGTCTTAAATATCATTATATCTCCACATTTTGGTTCTGATAATTTATATGTCATTCTGTTTGCTACCAAATAGTCGTGTGATTTAAGTGTTGGGTACATTGATTCTCCATTTACTAATGTTGGTTTTATAAAACGAGTTATAATAAATGCAAAAAAAAGTGCAGTAATAATTATTTTTATCCACTCTACAATCTCTTCTTTAATAGTTTCACTCATTCACAAATTCTCCTTTATAGTTATATTATCTTTATTGATAATGCTTCTTAAACATTATCTTTTAGATAAGTCTACTAAATAAGGTGTTGTCTTTTTATATAGACAACTATTGTGCATGGTCTGGTGATTTCAGTTAATCAGCGATTGCTCCAAATTTTATATGTTTAGTCAATAGTCCCTATCTTAGAAAATGGATACAATCTGACTAGAACTTTTCCTAAAACGGTATGCTCGTCGACCAATCCAACCTCATCGTATCTACTATCTAAACTTTTTTCTCTATTATCTCCCATAGCAAATAATTTTCCTTCTGGAACTACAATATCAATATCTCCATCAGTGAGATTATTATGTATATAGGAAACCTCATCTAACAATTTATCATTTACATATACCTTGGAGTCTTGTATTTTTACATGGTCACCAGGAACCCCGATAACTCTTTTTACTAAGTCTTTTTTCTTTCCATTTTCCTCTGTTAAGTCGGTTTTGAATACTATTATATCTTTGTATTTTGGCTCTCCTACTTTGTACGCAATTCTATTAACTATTAGGTAATCACGTTCAACTAGTGTAGGATACATTGATTCTCCTTTGACTATTGTTGGCACTATAAAACGAGTTATTAAAAATGCCAAAACAAGAGCTATGACAATCACTTTTATCCATTCTACAACTTCTTTTTTAACTGCTTCACCCACTAAAATCGTCTCCTCTGTGTTAAATAATAAGTCAAGCTATAGCAAAATAATCTACCATAAACTTACAATATAAATATTATACTTCTTTTTTCTACTAGTTTAAAATACTTTTCTAAGACCTTTAGGATAATGATTCTTAATTACACCAGCAGATTCTTTTCCCCAACCTAAAGGTATACCTTCAACCGAAACCAAAACCCATCCTCTACTCTCATTAGAATTTACAACATCCCCTTTTAAGTATTTAAGAATTGATTCACTCTGTACACTGAAGTTTTCAACATTTTTTACATCTTCAACTTTTAAATAATGAGATAGTGCATGAGAAGGCTCAAATCTATTCTTCTTTAAAACCCCTAAATGCAAACCGTATCTCAATACTTTTAGTTTTTTCGTATCTGGATATATTTCAGGAAGTAGGTACAAATTTTCTCCTCTTAAATAAAATTTATTTTTTTTATTACTATAAAAATCAACCTTTAAAAATTTCTTTTCAAACTCCCTATAATCCTTTATTTCTTTATCTAAATTTTTTATTTTTAATTCTTTGACATTGCACTCTTCTTCTTCTGATTTTTTTATTTTAGCAACAAAATGTCCTTCTCCCTTTATCTTATGAGGCCATAATCTTTCCATCTCAATAAGTTCTGCATATGGATATTCACTAATAAATTCATTTATAACATGCTCATTTTCTTCTCTTGAAAAAGTACAAGTTGAGTAAATTAAAATACCATCCTTCTTTAACATTTTATATCCATCTCTTATAATTTCTTTTTGAATGGATTGACATTCTACTACCTTTGCATAACTCCAATCTGATATGGCAACCTCGTCCTTTCTAAACATACCTTGCCCAGAACAAGGTGCATCTATAATTACCTTATCAAAATACCCATTAAACGTCTTTCTTAAGCTATTAGAATCAGTATTTGTTATAATACAATTTCTCGCTCCAAATCGCTCTAGGTTTTCCCCTAAAGCCTTAATTCTACTAGCATTAATTTCATTAGAAACCAATAGACCTGTGTCATTTAGTTTAGAGAGTATATATGTAGATTTTCCACCAGGAGCAGCACACATGTCGAGAACTTTTTCACCCTCTTTAATATCTGCCTTTGGTATTACACTCATGGCAGAAGGCTCTTGCAAATAGTATGCTCCAGCCTCATGCAGTGGATTTCTACCAGGTCTATCAATTTTATCATCATAATAAAAACCCTCTTCTGCCCATGGTATTTGACTCAACTCAAATAAATCTAAATCGAATAGTTTTTTCTTATCAATTTTTAGTGTATTTATTCTAAGACCAGTAGTCTTATCTTCTTCATAACTTTTTATAAAATCATCGTATTCATCTTGTAGTATCTCTTTAACATCTTCTAAAAACTCTTTTGGTAACTTTGTCAAATCTATAATCCCCCTTCAATCTGCTTCGCTTGTTTGTCATTTATTATTTTTAATTGTTTATGCCTTTCTCTAAAGTTTTATTTCTTTTTCTTAAGATTACCGAAAAATACTTTTTTAGAGTGATTCATATATTTCTCAAGTTTATCAAGATTTATCTTCCACAAAATTATTACATAAACTATAAGTAATATAATAGCCCATCTATATTCTATCATCAATATGAAATCAAAAACTCCATGTAATAAAATTGGAAGTAGCACAGCCATAAATAAATACTCACGTCTTTTATTTTTGTTTTTTTCAAATTTATACTTAGAAATATAGTAACCCATAGTAATTGCAAACATTACATGAGCTGGTATAGAGATAACTGCTCTATTAATACCAACTTGCAGTGCTAGATTTCTACTCTCAGAAAAAATATAAACTATATTTTCAATTGTTGCAAATCCCAAAGCTAAAAATACAGAGTAAATAATCCCATCTAGCTTTTCAGTAAAATGTTTTTCTTTGATTAGTGCAGGAATTAGTATCAGAGCTTTTACACCTTCTTCTACAAGTCCTGCAACTACAAATGATACATAGATTAATTCTGAATATCCATCAAATACATTAACCTTTATCAGTAAATTTTCTAAAAGTATAATTATAACACTTAGAAAAGCACCTATTAAAAAAAATTTAATTAAATGAATTAGAGGTTCTCTACAATATCTATCTTTAGACCTTATCCAAAACATACCTATCAATATAGGAACTATTGATAATAAAAATAAATCCAGCTTCATAGATTATTTTCCTTTCAAAATTTTAATTCATTTCTGATTTATATCATCTACTTATTTTTAGCTTATTTTGTTTTAAATACACCCTAAAATATACATTAAATTATTTTAAATTACTTAAATACAAATATACTAAAATACTTAAAAAAATTTAAATTTATATCTATATTATTTAACAAATCTCAAGCTATATTCATATCTTGAAATATAAGGGAACTAAATTCATTTAAAGAAAGGGTGATTTGATGCAAGATGGTTTCTTAACAGTAAGCATAATCGACGCTACTAACAATAGACCCATTCAAAATGCAGTAGTAAATATATATTCAATGTCTAATGGTAGCCAAAGCTCTTCAACTTTATACCAAAACCTAAGAAGTAATGAATCTGGTCAAGTGACTGGGTTAGTATTACCAGCACCAGATGTAGATTACTCTCTACAGCCATCTGATGTTAGACCTTACAGCCAGTATATAGTAGAAGCCATAGCAGATGGATATGAAACAGTTGTCATAGAAGGAACACAATTGTTAGCTACAATTGAAGCAAGACAGGGAGTTCCCATGTCTCCTAGAACAAGAAGTAAGCGTTCTTTCTCAAGACAAAGCGAGTTGATTTTTGACATAGGAGAACATACTTTATATGGTACTTATCCTCCTAAGATTCCAGAAAGTAACTTAAAACCATTACCACCTCCTACTGGTTTCGTTGTATTAGATAACCCTGTAGTGCCTGAATTTATAGTAGTTCATGATGGTTTACCAGAAGATTCATCAGCTCCAAACTATTGGATTCCATTCAAAGAGTACATTAAAAATATAGCATCATCTGAAATATATTCAACTTGGCCTGAGCAGACAATCTATGCAAATGTAATAGCTATAATATCATTTACTTTAAATAGAGTCTTCACTGAATGGTATAGAAATAAAGGATATAATTTTACAATAACCTCAACAACAGCATACGACCATAAATTTATAAATAATAGAAACTTATTTGAACCAATTAACGTAGTTGTAGATGCTATATTCAATACATTTATAAAAAGACCTCCTACATCAAGACAGCCACTATTAGCACAATACTGTGATGGACAGAAATCTCAATGTCCTGACCAAATGACTCAATGGGGTAGTAAAGACTTAGGTGACCAAGGATACGATTATGAAAGTATACTAAGATATTTCTATGGAGATGAAATAATATTTGAAAGAGCACCTATAGTAAGTGGTGTACCAGTATCATTCCCTGGTACTACACTACAGGTTGGTTCTTCTGGACAATATGTTAGAACTATACAAAATCAGTTAAATGCTATATCTAACTCTTATCCAGCTGTACCAAAAGTGAGAGAAGATGGTATATATGGAACAGATACAGAAAATGCTGTTAGGATATTCCAAGGAATCTTTGGTTTACCTCAAAGCGGAGTAGTAGATTTTAAAACATGGTATGAAATATCTAGAGTTTATGTAGCTACAACTAGAATAGCTTCTTTAAATCCTTTAATTTAAGGTTTGATTTAAGCTATAAACTCAGATTATTGACTAAAATTATTTATTTAAAATAAAAATGGCTGTTATGAACTAATATACTATAAGTATTTTTACTTATAAGTATTGTAGTCTTAACAGCCATTTTTATAGTTATAACTTATTGTTTTAGAACCTTAAAACTTTAAATGGGGGATTTTAAGCTTCTTAAAAACAGTGCTTAGCAATTTAGATTTCTTTAAAATATTATCTTTATTTTTAGGTCTAATAAAATGCTACTTTAATGAAGAGGTTACTTTTCATTTAAAACACTATTTCTTATTTAAAATATCACTTCTTATTTAAAATATCACTTCTTATTTAAAATATTACTCCTTATTTAAAGCACTGCTTCTTATTTAAAATATAAATAATATTATTTTAAAAGATTATTCCTAGCTTAGATGATACTTCTTTCTTCATCAATAAACTTAAATTGCAACTTTAGATTTATTAGCTAAAGCTAAGATTAGACCTAAAGCTATAGATGCAAATGCAGAAGCAATTACTCTATATTCAGCAGGGAACAAGAATACAATTGTATGACACGGTATCCAGAAAAATGGTATAGTTTTTAAAACACTAAAACCAAGGTAGGCATTCCAGTCCACAATATTTACTACATCTTTAAGTGTTACCTTAATCCCCTTTTCAACTTCATATTTTTTATCTATAAAACAGTCCATAACCTTATGCATTATTTCCAGCATTTTTCATAGTTGCAAGTGCTCTCCCCCCCTTATAAATAATAATAAAATTACTCCACAAATTTAAAATCATATTATTACCTTATGTATTAAGCAATTGCTATGCCAAGAAGTTTAAAATTTTTTAAACCAATCTTAAAAATACTAAATTGATAATTTTCTTTAACTTTTAATGAGTCTAATAGATAACATTTAATTTTCGTTAGAATTTTCAGAATATTAACATTATTATTTTGAATAAAAAAAATAATGTTAACATTTCTTAACATACATTAAAAAATGTTAACATTATAAATTGGGTTTAATACTTTTTACTTTGACTCGATTTACTTTTATTTTACGTATTTTTAACTTAGACTGTATCTTTTTTATTACTTATTTGAGTCTTATTGATTTTACTCTCACTCAATATGTTTAATCACATTTGTCTAAATTTTTTAATACTCTTCTTACTTCATTTTAACAAGCTTAAGTGTTGTTTTGGTAGTATAGTTGATAATTATTTAAATAATCATCAACTACATGTTTGTATCATCACAGTAGCCAAATGTATTTAATCATGCTTACTTAGGATTTTAAGATATCTTAGAGATTGTATTTAGCACTAGTCAATTGCTGCATAATTATAAGCAATTGAAAGTTGAGACCCATCTTCATTTTCTATAGTAATGGGCTTCATAATTTTTAATCCTTCAGTTTTTATCTTTTCTAATTCTTGTTCCATTTTCTTAATTGTTTCTTCAAGGTCTTTTTGACTTACATCTTTAACTGCGTTAGGGTCTTTAGCATAGTCTTTTAATTCTTGAATATGTTTAGCATATTCTTCATAAGTATAATGCTCAACTCCATACTTTTCTAATTCAGCAGGGTCAGTTATTCCTGATTTTATTAGAGATTTAAGTTCAGGTAAAGCAATATTAGATGAATCATTTCCACTTGCAAATACTGCTCCTGTTCCTCCTAATACTATAGCAGATGCCATCATTGTGCTTATAAGGGATTTTCTTATTTTCATAATCACTCTTCCTTTCTTAGAGATTTATTTGGGTAGTGTAGTTGATAGTGACTATTGCAATAGTTATTAACTACATCTTTAGACTATCACAATAGTCACACCTGTGTCAAGCATTTTATAAAATTTTATAATAAAAAATACTATCTCAAAATAAACTTAATTATTTTGAGATAGTATTTTAATTCTAAATCCTTTGTTTTACTAAGATTTATAGTTACTTTATAGAAGTTTTATACTGCACTTTATTAACTGACAACAAATTCCCTTTTCTTAAAATGACTAAACTACCCTCATCATAACCACTTTTCTGAATTGAATATTCTGTTGAATCAGCATAAGATATATCTTTATCATCACTAAATTTACTTAATTCATTTACAGATATTTCTTCTTCACTCTTAGAGTTACTTGGTTTATTTATATATGTTTCTTCATAATAACCTTCAGATTCACTTGCTTTTTTTACAGATATTTTTGCTGTGGTAAAAGAAACATCTCCATCACTTTTAGATTTACCAAAAGAAATATTTGAATCTACTTTTGGAGAATATAAATCAGTTGATTTACTATCTAATGAAAATTTATTTTTACTACTTTGCTCATTTTTTGTTAAATCAAAAGATTCGACTTCATTAATCTCTTTATTTCCTGTTGCAAAAACAAGACTCGTCCCACAAATCAATACAGTTGAAACTAAAAAAGTAACATAAGTTGACTTTTTAAATTTCATAATATTGACTATTCTCTCTTCTATCTTTGTCTTTCCAAATCCATTGTAAATTGGCATTGAAAATGGGTTATTCTCTTCTGCCAGACTTATCAGTGTAGTTGCATAATCAGCTCTATATTCTTCACCAACTATATTCATAACCTTTTCATCACAACTAAATTCTATATCTTTATTTACTAAAAAAAACATCACCCAAACTAAGGGATTAAACCAGTGAATAACAAGAGCTACAAGCATGAACAACTTCAACATATTATCAAAGCTGTTAATATGAACCATTTCATGAGTCAAAACGAAGTTTAAAGTTTGATTGTTGGCATAGTCCATTTGCTTTGGCAAAATAATTCGTGGTTTTAAAATACCAGAGGTAAGTGGCGTCCTAGTAAATTCAGATATACAAACAATAAATCTTCTAAAGCACCTATTCTCACATATCCATTTCTTAATAAAATCATGATTTTTTATATGTATTGAAGTTTTAAAAAGATTAATTATTTTAATATATTTAGAGCATAAAAATATACTAAATATAAGAGTAACTATAAAAGACAAAATGCCCAACATTTCCAAAATCATAATATTTTCAATACTAGACATTATTTCAAACTTGTCAGAATTGTTTTTACCTATAGAGTCACTAGCTTTCTTAAGAGTATAATCTTCAGCTGATGTACTACTCAATTCTACATCAAAAGTCGATTCAATTATACTATAAATACTAAAACCAGAATTTAAACTTACTGGTACTAGAAGTTTGAATAAGACAATCAACCATAATAATACAAATACCTTTTTAGGTAATTTTTTAAATAAACATGCTCTTATAAAAATAACAATTAAAAGTAATACTCCAGAAGTAAAACTCATTTCTAACAATTTAATGAACATAAATCTTACCTCACTTTAATTTTTCGACAATCTGTTTAAGTTTTGTAATATCATCACTTGAAAGATTTTCTTTATTAATAAAAGCTGAAAGAAATTTTTCTGAAGACCCTCCAAACATTTTATTAATTAAAGTTTCTGTTTCCTGCTTTTGTACTTCTTCTTTGCTTATTAAAGCTTTACAAACAAAATTTGGCTCAATTCTCTCTATTGCACCTTTTGACACTAATTTTTTTATAACTGTATACGTAGTATTTCTATTCCATCCTGTTTCTTCTTTTAAAATTTTTACTAACTCTCCAGCCTTACTTTCTCCTCTCTCCCATAGAACCTCCATTACTTTAAGTTCTGAATCAAATAATTTTATCTCCATATAAAATCGCTCCTCAAATATAGTTATCACAATAGTCATTACTATAATCAAAAACTATCACAGTAGTCTATACTGTGTCAACCATTTATTTTTTTATGACAAAAACTGCCTTTAAAAAAAATTCTTATAAAAGACAGTTTCGTCAATGTTATACTTTAATGTTTAATTAAATTTATGTTTAATTAAATTTATATTTTATTAATATTTAATTAAAACTATATTTTATTTAAATGTAAAACTATCTTAATACATAGAGTAAGATTTTTCTCTATCCAATAATACATCCTCTACATCTGGATTTTCTTTTAATAATTGTCTATAGAAATTACAGTTAGTAACTCCTACATATGGAATTAGCCATAACAGACCTATTCCCAAAGTAAATATTGACAGTATATACCATCCTATAAAACTAAGGTTTAGCACAAATAATTTAAGTACATTTCCCTTCATCATATCTAAACTAGCACCTATTGCTTTAAATACGCCCATATTATCCTTATCTTCACAAATTAAGAAAGTAGCTTGAGAAACATATAATAACAATATATAAACTGGTAACATAAGAACAAGTATTATAAGAACTAGAGTTATTCCAGTAGAAATAATAGTTCCTATTCCAATAACTATCACTTGATAGATATTCAATTGCTCCACTAGTAAATAAAACTCCAAATGATAAAAATGCTCCTATAATTGTGATTATGAAAGAATAAATATAAACAGCAATTGATTCTAACACATAAAACCCAAAACTTCTTAAATAAATTCTTCCATTTACAAAGATATCTCCTATTTTGACCTTTTCATCTTTAGTAATTTTCAAGAACATACATGTAAATCCTGCTGCAAAGCAAAAAGCTATTACAGCTACTATAATAGTAGTCAAAGGTTCAAAAGGCAATCCTACGATTGATATTACTACTATAAGTGCAATATATACTGCCATAGCAATTGCACATGTACCCCAGTTTCCAGACAATTGAGCTTTAGATGCTCTTTTTAATTCTTGCCTTGATACAATAAAAAACACCCCTTTCATTTTATAAAAAAACTTTTTAAAATATAAATAAACTTTTAACGTATAGTAATAATATTAATATATCATATTTTCGACTATATAACACACAATTATTCACCATGTTTTATCATGATATATCATAATTATATTCCTAGTTTTATATATTCAATGTTACCAAATATATCAAATAAATCTGATTGATTATACAATAAATAATAAAATAAACTATGTTAATTGTACTTTATTTAGTAAACAAATTATTTAGTAAGATAAATTATTTATTATTTAATAGGATAAATTATTTACTATTTAGCAAGATAAATTATTTATAAAATAAATCACTTATAAAATATAATTTATATTTTAAAAATAAAATAAACTATCTTCCAAACATTTTATTATATGCTTAAAAGATAGTTTTTGTGTCTTTAAAATAAATTAAATTGTATATATTCCTTCACATAATTTCTGTATATTACTAGGTGGTTGCCATTTACCATCTTTTTTAGTATATGTAATCATAGTTGTAACTTCCTTAGTTGGTTTCTTATTGTAAAGGTCTATAATCATTTTTGCCATATCATCTTGAACTTCTTTTTCTTTTTTATTATAGTTCTTTTCATCAGTTACATAAGATTTTACTAAATTATTTGCTTCATCCATTACTTTGCTAGTATCTAAAGCTTTACTTACAACTTTTAAAGTTATCTTATCCTTACTAGAAGATTCTACTGTTACTGTCTTTTCAACACCTTGAATTAATTTAACAATCGTGTCATATATCTTTTCAGCATTTTCTTTACCATAAAGAGGTGTCAATTGAGTAATCATTGAAACTTTATCCTTGTTGTTATAAGTTTGAATCTGTCTGTATTCAACTTCTGTTAATGCGTCAGAAATCCCCTTTTCGTCATATTTATACATTTCCAGTGCAGCTAAATTAGCCTCAAAATTTGACTTTACTTTCTCTTCTGCATTAGAACACCCTATAGTTAGAACTAAAACTAGAGCCATAATCGAAGATAATATTAACTTTTTTACCACTTTCATAAAAATATCCTCCCTCAACTAAGATAATAAAAAAATTTATTTATCAACATTATAGCATAATTTTGTCTAATTATAGACTTAATTTTGAAAAATTTACCACTTCCAGTCTATTCCAACTCCTTTTTCTTTTGCTTTATCATATATTCTTTTTGCTGTTACGACATCTTGTACACCTATTCCGACAGTTTTAAACACAATTATCTCATCATCATTTTCTCTTCCAGGAATAGTTCCATTTATAACATTTCCTAAGTCACCACTAAAATCATCTTTACTTATCTTACCTTCTTTTAATGGAATTAATATATCTCCTGACTCAGATAAAACTGCATCTGTTGATTCAAAAAATATCTTAGATGCTCTAGTTAAACAATTTGGACACAACTCTTGCATGTCTGGCATATATGAACCTACTGCACTTACTAAAGCTCCTTTTTTTACTAAGTTTCCATTAAGTACTGGTTGTTTTGATGGAGTAGCTAAAACTATTACATCTGCATTATCTATAGCTTCATCAGATGATTCAACTGCAAATATTTTAGTATTATATTTACTTAATTTTAAATTCATTTCTTCTGCAAATTTTTCTCTACTTTCCTTGTTCCTACTAAAAACTCTTACTTCATCCAAATCTCTAGCTTCTATCATAGCTTCAAGTTGTGGCTCACCTTGTCCTCCTAGACCTATTAAAGCTCCAATCTTAGAATCTTTTTTAGCCAATACATCTATAGCTGCTCCAGATGCTGCTCCAGTACGAATTTGAGTTACATAAGTACCATCCAATACTGCACTTACTTCTCCAGTTTCACCATCTAATAGTAGTACTGTTGCTGGAATTACTGGCTTACCTTTTTGAGCATTTTTAGGAAATACAGATACAATTTTTATTCCCCCACATCCCAATTCTTCTACATATCCTGGCATAAATAACATACTAGCATCTTGACTTGGAACTGGTATATTGGTTCTCAAGGGATTTACACTCTTTCCTTCACAATAAATTCTAAAAGCTTCCTTATCAGCTTCAATTGCATCTCTCATTGTAAATACTTTTTCTATGTCGTCTTTTTTTAAAAGTAGCATTTTTATACCCCCAATTTTAATAAGTCTCTATGTTAAATATTATAGCATAACATTTAATTTAAACTTCTATTTCAAATTAAATAAATCTACATACTCTGGTTTTAGCATAGAGCTTATTAGTTTTTTATCTATTGAAAATTCTGGGATTCCTGCTGCATATGGAGTTATATCATATAAATCAAAATATATAACTAGATTCTCATCTTGCAAATAAAAGTTTTGATTTTCTTTTATACCTTTAAAATTGTATATTCCGATATTTTCTTCATCCTTTTTTTCAAGTTCAGCTATTTGTCTTTTAATTTCTTCATCTATAACTTCTTTATATTTAGTATTATCTTTAAATAAGTCCATTAATTCTAAAAATTTTCCAGTTCTCATATCCACATTATATGCTATATCTTTATAAAATCCATGCGCTCCACCACTATAAGTATAATATCTTACTTTTATACTAAGGGCAGAGTCTATATTCTTTTTAAGCTCAAAATCCACATTTGCAACAAACTTATTTTCCTCATCAGGATTATCCTTAAGATACTGCTTTGCTTCTTTATATGATTTATTATAAAATTCAAATATATCATTTTTTATTTTATCATTTGTAGACCTTTCAACAATCTTATTTGAATTTGTTATTACAGGCATATTTATAGTACTTTCTAGATATTCATCATTTTTCACTATTGTTTTACTTCCTATTGTACTTACTGATAAAGTTTGTTTACTATTTGTAGTATCCTTTGGTAATGATTGATTACTCATAACACTCACTGCTTCTTTATTACTATTTAGATTAATTAAAGCATCTTTCCCTAAATTATTATATTTATAGTCATGTTTAATTGCCAAAACAACTATTATAGTCAAGGTTAAAACAAATACATATCTTAAAACTTTAACTTTCATATCGACTTTAAAAAATTTCATATTATTATTTTCCTCCTAAATATAAATCTCTCTTATTATATTTGGAGTTTCTAGGGGTTTTTATCCATATAATTTAATAAAAGATTAATTTTTATTTGTAAAAAATTAATCTTTTTGTTTTTAAATATTAATATGTCTTATCAAACAGTTTGAAATTTCATTAAGTGGTAACTGTAACACAACAGAACCCCTATCAAAAGCCACCATTGGCATTCCATATACTATACAGGAATTTTCGTCTTGTCCAATTGTAAATGAACCACTTTCTTTCATTTTTAAAAGTCCATTTGCTCCATCAGAACCCATACCTGTAAGTATTATTCCTATTGAATTTTTACCTGCTACTTCTGCAACTGAATCAAACAAAACATCTACTGATGGACAATGACCACTTATTTTTTCACCTTTTTCACAAGTTACATAATATCCTTCTTTATCTACACATAATTTCATCTGATAATCTCCAGGTGCAATTAGTACAGTTCCTTGTTCGACTCTGTCATTATTTTTAGCTTCTCTTACATTCATAATACACTGCTTGTCAAGCCGTTGTGCATACATATAAGTAAACATAGCTGGCATATGTTGAACTACAACAATCCCTGGTGTCGATTTTGGTAAGTCTTTTATAATTTCAAGTATTGCCTCTGTACCACCTACAGATGCACCTATAGCAATCACCATATTATTAAAATGTTCCACACTACCGCCTCCACAAAATCATATATCAAAACTACTCTTTTATTTTTTATAGATAGCAGGTTTTACATATTTATATTTAGTATTACTTCTGTTAATTATCTCTGCATGTCCTACAAACAAAAAGCTATCTTTTTTGGTTACATTATAAAATTTATTTATAAGTTCTTCCCTAGTTTTTAAATCAAAATAAATCATAACATTTCTACAAAAAATTAAATCAAAATGTTGATATGAAAAATCATTCATTAAATTAAATGGCTTGAAAATTACACTTTTTCTAATCTTATCACAAACTTTAAATGTTCCATCTTTGTTATCTATGAAATACTTCTTCTTCCATAGCTCAGGAACATTGTTAACATTTGATTCTGTGTATATACCTCTTTTAGCTTTTTCAAGTGAGTTCATTGAAATATCTGTAGCTATAATTTTAATATTCCACAAATCTCTATTAAAACCAAAATAATCATCTAAAGTCATAGCTATTGAATATGCTTCTTCTCCACTAGAACAGCCTGCACTCCATATATTCAAGTTTCTTAGTTTATTATTTTCTTCCCAAAAAGGAAGTATACTATTATGTATAAACTCAAAATGCTGAGGTTCTCTCATAAAAAATGTATGATTGGTACTCAATCTATTTACTAAGTTTATAGCTTCATTTCCTGTCTTATCTTTGAATAATAGATTCGTGTACTGACTAAAAGAGCTAAATTTTCTATCTATCATTGTATTGTATAAGCGCCCTTCAATTAATGCCCTTTTTTTACTTAAATCAATTCCATATTCTTTTTTTATATGGTTTACAAGAATTATAAATTCTTCATCAGTGAGCTTTATCATGCAAAAACTTCCTCCTACTAATTTGTCAAAACTAACTACATGCTATTAATCAAAAACTTTTGAATATCTAAAATTAGTATAGAATTATCTCCAATTTTTGCAATTTCTTTTATATCTTTATTAATATTTATGTTGCTAGAATCAGTTGTCTCTAATAAATTTAAATTATCTATAGGTATAACATCAACAACTTTATCTACAATAATTCCAACTTGATACTCATCAACCTCTGTAATTATTATACATGTTCTTTCGTTATAATCAGTTTCAGGAAGATTATATTTTATATGTATATTTATAACTGGTATTATTCTTCCTCGTAAATTAATAACTCCATTTATATACGCTGGAAGACATGGTACATATGTTATTGATTGAAATCTTATGGTCTCAATCACATTTTTTAATTCTATTCCATAAATAACATCATTAACATAAAATGTTAATACTTGTTTGATAATTTCATCTTTAGACATACTTTAAATCCCCTAATATATTTCCATAATGTTATCTGCATCTATAATTAAGCTTATACTTCCATCTCCAAGTATTGTACATCCTGATAAACCATTATTTTTTATGTTGAATCGGTTAAAATAAACTGGAAATGGTTTTACAACAACTTGTTGATTTCCTATTATTTCATCAACAAAAATACATGCTGCTTTACGTTCATTTTCAATAATTATCATATTTCCATGCATCAAATTGGTTACCTCTGTTTGAATATTATATATTTTATGTAACCTTATAATAGGAATACATGCTCCATATATCATAATTAACTCTGTTTTATTACTTTCTGCAATTATCTGATTTAAATCTGTAAGCTTAAATGTTCTCCTTATTGATGATATTGGTAAAGTAAATAGTGAATCTCCAACTTTAAACTCCATACCCTCTACTATAGAAAGAGTCAGTGGTATTTTTATAGTAAATGTTGTGCCTTCATCTTGTTTACTTCTTACTTCAATTGAGCCTCCAACCTTTTCAATACTTTTACGGACAATGTCCATGCCTACTCCTCTACCAGAAAATTCAGTTATAGATTCTTTTGTAGAAAAACCTGGTGTCATAATCAAAGAATTGACCTCGTCATCAGTATATTCACTGCTTTGATGTTTAAGAATACCTTGTTGCTTAGCTTTTGCTAAAATCTTATCTTTCATAAGACCTCTGCCATCATCTGAAATACTTATCACAGCTTCTCCACCTAAATTTTCAGCAGATAAAAATATCTTTCCTACTTTTTCTTTTCCTTTAGCTATACGCTCTTCAATAGGCTCTATTGCATGGTCCATAGCATTTCTTATAAGATGCATAAAGGGTTCTGCTAAATTGTCAATTACACTCTTATCTACTTCTGTCTCTGCTCCTATAGTTATCAACTCTACATTTTTATCTAACTTTTTATTCATATCTCGTACAATTCTGTGCATTTTTTGAAATACACCATCAATTTGAATCATACGCATTGACATTACTATATCCTGCAATTCATCTGTAAGTTTATGCAATTGTCTTGTTGCCTTATTAAAATGGTCTATATCAACACCTGTAGAATTTACGCTATTTACAACCATTGATTCCATAATTACAATTTCTCCAACTATATTCTGAAGCAAATCTAATTTTTCTAAATTTACACTCATAATACTCTGCTTACTTATTGGCAAGTGTTCATTTTCTTCATTTAGATTATTTTTTTCTATGTCAATTTTTTCATTTAAAATATCTTCTTGTAATTCATCTTCTTTTATATAGTTATTTTGATACTTTATACTTATCTCATTATTATCTTTTAATTTATTTTCTACTTCATCATTATCTAATGTATTTTTTATTTCTATTTCTTTTTTACTGATATTTATATATTCTTTTACATATATATTATCTTGTATGGTTCTATAAACCATTATTCTATCATCTTTAGCAATAAACTGTAAATAAAATCCATGATTTTTAATATATTCTGCTGATTCTGCATTTGTTTCTACATCTTTAGGATAAAATTCTAGAAATTCACAGTAATCTCTAAGTTCAAAAATAAGCATAAAAGCTCTTACATTTTCCATCATACAACCTTGTTCAAAGATTATTTTTACTATATCAGAATCTTCTTTATATGAAAAAATTAAATCGACAATTTCTTTCTCATCTGTACTTTCTAAACTTATATTATCTTTTGATTTCATAGAATTTGATAACTCTAAAGTATTTACATAGTCTTCAATTCCTTTGATAAAATTAAAGTAATTAGAAGATATACAATCTCCTGATTGTAACTTACCTATATCACATTTTATAAAATCCAAAGCTTGAAAAACTAAATCAAATAATAAGTCATTGTCTAAAACTTCTATTTTTCCTTCACGTATGACATAAAACAAATCTTCTACACTATGTGCTAGAGCAGCTATATTGTCTAACCCCATCATAGACGCTGAACCTTTTATCGTATGCATTATTCTAAAAGTTTCATTAATATTGTTATGGCTAAATGTTTTCTCTTTTTCTGTTTGAATCATAATTTCATCTAATTGTTCAAGTAATAGACTTGTCTCAAATATAAACATATCTAACATTGGTCTCATACTCGGTTCAATATAATTCATATTCATCACCTACGGTCTACAAATAATTTTCTATTTTCCATATAGCATTTCATAATTTAAATCCATGATGATTCTCTTATCTCACTTTCTTTTAGATGAAATTTTTCTACGAGTTCTTTTAAAATTTGTGCTTGAGCAGACATCTCTTCTGAAGCTGCGGCACTTTCCTCTGCTGTTGCTGAGTTCATTTGGACTACTATAGAAATTTGCTCTATTCCAGATAAAATCTGTGTAATTGCTACTTCTTGACTATGTACAGAAGAAGAAATCCCATTAATATAATTAGTAGTTTTTTCTACACCATTGACTACTAAATCCAACGCATTTGCAGTCTCTTTAGCAATTTTGACACCATTTTCTACTGTTTTAATAGCTTCTTCTATGAGAATCGCTGTATTTTGAGCTGCTTTTGCACTTTTACCAGCCAAAGACCTAACTTCATCTGCTACAACTGCAAATCCTCTACCATATTGACCTGCTCTTGCTGCTTCAACAGCTGCATTTAATGCAAGAATATTAGTTTGGAATGCTATCTCATCTATTGTTTTGATTATTTTTGATATTTCACTCGACTTTTCACTTATTTCGCCCATTGATGTCATCATATCATCCATACATCTACTTCCAAAACCAACTTGTAACGCTGATTGGTCAGATACCTCACATGCAAGGCTAGCACTATCTGCACATTTCTTAATTCCATCTGATATTTCATTAATTGTGGAAGCTAATTCTTCTACTGAACTAGCTTGTTCAGTAGCACCCTGTGAAAGAGCTTGTGCACCTGCTGCAACCTGTTCTGATGCACTTGCAACTTGCTCTGCTGATAAGTTTATTTCAGAAAAATCACTATTGAAAGAGTTTATTATACTTTCTAAAGATTTTTTAATTGATTTAAAATCTCCAATGAATTCTTGGTCTATCTCTACTCTTAAATCTCCTTTTGCAATACTAGTCAACGTACTATCTATAAGGTCTATATAATTTAAAAGCATACTTTGCATCTTTTTAACAGAACCTACCAACATTCCTATTTCAGATTTACTTTCTTCAACATCTATACTTGTTCTTAAGTCTCCAGATGCAATTCTTGAAAAGTGTTCTTCTACTTTATTAATAGGAATCACTATCTTTAATTTTATTACTATATATTCTATTATTGTTAGTATCATCAATAGAGAAAGTATAAATATTGTTCTTAATATTAGACTTTGCAATTCTTTTTTTACTTCTACAATTTCGGCATTTGAGCGATTAACTATATCCTCTTGAAATTCATTTATTAAAGAATCCATTCTTTCTTGAGAGTTTATATAACCACTACCAAAAATTATACTTTGAGCCGTACTCTTGTCATTACTTTCGACTGCCTTTATAGCACTTTGTTCTGTTGGAACCAAAGAATCTGATATTTCTTTTGCTTCTAAGATTTTATTTGACTCACTCTTTGTGAGACCAATTCTTTCCAACTTGTTTAAAGCTGACTCTCTTGTTTTTCCATATAATTCTTTTTCATAAATATCTTTATCCTTTTTTTCACCTGTAAAAACGTATCTTCTTAATACATCACTTACTTCTCTAGTTGCATCTTTTATATACTGACTTTGAGTCCTCAAATTATTCATATCACTAATACTTTTTTCCACTTTTTCAAATGCTTTATAAGATGAAATAGAAGAAAAAATTCCTGCTAGAACAGCCAATACTATTATAATCAGCAATAGAATTGCTAATTTAGAAAGCCTTACTTCTCTTTTCATACTTGTACTCCTTTATAAAATAAGTTTATATCTTCTTTAATCCTTTCATTGTACTTACTACACTACAATCTTTTCCTAAACTTTTGCCCTCATACATAGCTTTATCCGCTAAGGATATGTTTTCTTCTAAGGATATATTTGAGTTTACTTCTACTACCCCTAACGTAATAGTACTTTTTATTTTATTTTCTTTATACTTGAAGTCAAATTCCTTTACCTCTTTACGAATTCTTTCTGAAAGGACTTTAGCATCTTCTATCGAAGTATTTGTAAGCATTATCAAAAACTCTTCTCCACCCCATCTTGATACAGTGTCAATTTGTCTACAATTCTTTTTTATTATACTTGATATTACTGTCAACACAAAATCCCCTGCATCATGCCCATAAGTATCATTAATAACCTTAAAGTCATCAATATCTCCAAGAATAAGTGATATTGATGTTCCCTTATACTGATTAATTTTTCTTTGCTCCATAAGCTGATTAATTATGTGTCGTCTATTGTAAAGACCTGTAAGATAATCTCTTACAACGAGTCTATTCAATTTTTCAAGAGAAGATTCTAGTTCTTTATTTATCTTTTTTAATTTATCTTGAGATTTCTTTACTTCAAGATGAGCCATAATACGAGCTTTTAATTCTGTCATACTAAAAGGTTTTACCATATAATCTATTGCACCTACTCCAAATCCCCTTACTATATCTGTATCTGCATTTTTTGAAGTTATAAAGATTATAGGTATATCTGCTGTGCGAACATTAGATTTCACGACCTTACAAAAATCAAAACCAGAGTTATCTGGTAAAATTATATCAAGCAAAATAATGTCTGGTATAAATTCTTCAAGAAACTCTTTTGCCTCTATTGCATTAAATGCTTTCTTCACATTAAAATTATCTTTTGTAAGTGCTTTATCTACTAAGTCACACATTAAAACACTATCATCAACAACTAAAATTGTTCCTTGTTGCTTATTTTCCATATACAAACCTCTCTTAAACATAATATATTCAAATTTTAATAGCTTAAAATTTTTGTACTTAATAATTATACCACTATATTTCCATATATTCCCTTCATAATATTTTTATAGTAATCTTATTAGTTATACCCTTGTACTATATGATAGTACAATTATATTCATTAATTACTTTGTCTATTAAAATTTCGTCTTTATCGGTCAAAAGTTTCTCTAAATCTAGTAAAGTAATTATTTTACTATCTAATTCTCCAATACCGCTTACAAAATAATCTGAATATTCGAGAGTAACCCTTGGTGGAAGTGATATTTGACTTTTTTCTAAACTTATTATCTCATCAACTTTATCAACCACAAATCCAACTACTAAATCTTTTATTTCAATTACTACTATATACGTACAATTGGTAATAATTAAATCATTTTTTTTAAGTCTCAAACGCATATCTATTATTGGAATAATTTTTCCTCTTAGATTTATTATACCTTTAGAATATGTAGGTAGTTCTGGAATAAATATAATTTCTTGATTTCCAATAATTTCTATTACATTTTCAAGTTCAATCCCAAAATCTTGCTCATCTACTTTAAATTTTAGATACTTAATTCCTTCATCAACTAACTTATAATCTAAATATGGGTCATCTGGAAATCTCATTTAATACCTCCCACCTAAAATATATTCTCTATAAAATCTATGTTATATTTTCTTTTTACCTTTATTTATTGAATCTACAATTAATTCGCCTGTTTCAATATAAAAACGTATTGTCCTTCCATAATTCATACCTGTGTCCTCTGCTACTATTGGAATATTTAGTCCTAAAAGAGTTTTTTTTACTGCTTCAACATTTCTATATCCTATACTTGCAATTGATGAATTGCTATTTCCTAAAAACATCTTAGCTCCCCCAGCAATTTTTGCTTTTATATATATTCTATTTGCACCTATATTTTCCATAGACTTAATGAGTTCATTTATTCCTGTATCAGCAAATTTATACTTATTTTCAATGTTGATAGCATCTTTACTATATGGCAACATAACATGTAACATTCCACCAATTCCTGCTACTTTATCTATCAAACAGACTCCTACACAAGAACCAAGTGCATAAGTAACCAAAACATTTGGTCTATAGGCTATCTTCATATCTGCAATGTTTACTACTATTTCTCTATTCATACTTCTAATCCCAATCTCACTAATATTTCTCTAAGTGAGCCCATTTCTGGAATCATCAAAATGTGGCTAGTAAAATAATTATCACTCATTTTAAACTTATTTTCTATAAATAAAACTTTATCACCCACATCTGAAAATCTTATCATAGGTACATTTAAGACAGCTCCAACCATATCAATACATATATCTGGAACTGATATACTTATAGTCATGTTTAACATAGATGCAATAGCATTTATATATGAGCTTGCCATTATATTTCCTATTTCTTTAATTGCTGAAATTTCAATTTCTTCAATCTCGTCCAAAAGAGCTTCTTCTTTATTAAAAAGATAACTTAACATGAGTTGAGTTATTGATTCGTCCAACAAAAATATAAACATTCCATCAATATCGCCTTTCATATCAAGTAAAATACATACTACTTTGTTTTCTGGACCGCCAAGCAGATTTGTCGCTTCATTATATTCAAGTATCTTGACCATAGGTATTAATACTTCTATATTACTATTTATCATGGATGCAAGTGCAGTAATTGCATTCCCAGAGCCTATATTACCAATTTCTCTAAGTGCATCTATATGAGCATCATCAAGTTCTAAATAATTTATAATATAAACCCCTCCCTTTATTGTTTCATTTATGTACTTTTCACTATATCAGGTGTATACTTACATTTTTATTTTAAGGCATTATTTACAACTTTGACTAATGTATCTGTTTTAAAGGGCTTCACTATAAAATCTAACGCTCCAAGTTTTATAGCTTCTACAATCATATTATCTTGTCCTATTGCAGAACACATCACAACCTTAGCATTTGAATCTAACTTTTTTACTTCTCTTAGCACCTCTAAACCATCTTTTTTCGGCATTGTAATGTCAAGTAACATTAAATCAGGCTTTTCATCTTTAAATATATTACAAGCTTCTTCTCCATCATTTGCTTCTACTAAATTATTATAGCCACTTTTACTCAGAGCTTCTTTAATCATCATCCTCATAAAAATAGCATCATCTACTATCAAAATTTTATTTTCCATAAAACTAACTCCTCCATATGTACAACAATAAATGCTTTTATTTTCAGTTATTGTCTATACTATCTGACTATTTTTCGCTACACAATAAATACATTTCATTGATAAATAAAAGTAATTATTTATGCCATATTATATTCAACCATCTTAACACAATTTGTCAATAAAAAAACTTATATCTCTATTGTAATATATGTTTGGCATTTTGACGAGTTATTAAAAATATAATTGTATAAAAACATAAAAAGTTGTCAAAAGTAATCAAATTAATATCGCTTATATCTTTTTATATTTTTATAAAAAATAATTTTCAGATTAATTAAAATCATTTCAGTATATTAATTTTTATAATATATCGAGTTTGTAATTTACCAAAAATGAAAATAACCCTTTATACTACTTTAAATACTTAATGGCAAGCTCTTTTACTCCTCTAATATCTAGTGGCTCACTTACTTAATCTCTAATAGATAGTTACTTGCCTATTTAGTTATATAAAAACATGTATAGTAGTATAAATATTTATTAGTTATAAATATTTATACTACTATACAT